>RFHO01000323.1 GCA_003696385.1 Planctomycetota bacterium
GCCATGTTGAGCGCATCGGTGCCGTTGAAGGCGAACACGATCCGCTCCGCGGCCGGCGCTCCGAGCAGATCGGCGACCCGTTTGCGCGTGCGGTCGATCGCGGCCGTCACCTCTACGGCGCGCATGTAACCGCCTCGCCCGGCCGGCGCACCCAGCTCGCGCTGGTACCTCTGCATCGCCTCGCAGACCCCGGGCGGCTTCGGGAAACTGGTCGCCGCGTTGTCCAGATAGATCCGCTGCACGGAGCTGCCCGTTTCGGTTTGGAGTCCGTGGCCCGCTGCGCTGCCCGTTCAACCGCCGATCGAGTACATCGGCCGCTCGGGTTGAATGAAGCGGGCCGTGTTGATCTCGTGGCCTTCACGTTTGGCCGCAATGCACGCTCGCACGGCCGCGCGAATCTCGTCGTCGGTCGCACCGCCCCTCAGCAGCGCACGGATGTCCGTTTCCTCCAGGCTGAACAGGCAGTTCCGCAGCTTCCCGTCCGCCGTCAGGCGGAAGCGGTTGCAACTGGCACAGAAAGGCTGGCTGACCGAGGCGATCAGGCCGATGCGGCCCACGCCGTCCTCGAAGACGTACTCGGTCGCCGGTGCGGAGGGATCGGAGCGGTGGACGGGAACGAGCGGCATGATCGCTTCACTGAGCCGCTGAATGATCTCGGCGGCGAAGAAAACCTTCGCCCGCTCCCACGCATTGTCGGCGTCCAGCGGCATGAATTCGATGAAGCGCACGTGCAGGCCCGTGCGACGGGCGAAGTGACCGAAGTCGACGATCTCCTCGTCGGTGACGCCCCGGATGCTCACGGCGTTGATCTTGATCGGATCGAATCCGACCTGCCGCGCCGCTTCGATTCCCGCCACGACACGATCGAACTCGTCGCGGCGGGTGATGCGTGCGAACACGTCGCGGCGGAGCGTGTCGAGGCTGATGTTGATCCGTCGCAACCCGGCAGCAAACAGGTCGTGTGCCTGCTCGGCCAGCAAAACGCCGTTGGTCGTCAGACCGACATCGCGAATGCCGTCGATCGCCACCAATCGCTCGACGAGCCGCGGCAGGTCCCGCCGCACCAGCGGTTCACCGCCGGTCAGCCGGATCTTCCGCACTCCCAGCGGCACGACCAGCCGGACGAATCGTTCGATTTCTTCGAACGAAAGCAGCTCGGCGCGCGGCATGAACGTCACGTTACCGGCCGGCATGCAGTAGAAGCAGCGGATGTTGCAGCGATCGGTCACGCTGATCCGCAGGTTGTCGTGCACGCGACCGAACGAATCGACCAGCGGCCCGCCAGTTTCTTCGGCAACCCGTTCGGACACGGTCAGTCCCCTTCGTTCGCTCGGCACGGCCGCCGCGGACCTCCGTGCGGCCGGTCACCGTCGGACGCCCTCCCCCGGTTGCGGCCGTCGGATTGCGGCAGCCGCGTGTTCGGCCGGCATCCGCGGGCCGACCGTCGCTCGTCGGTTGCCGGGGATCAGACGCCGTCCGATGCACGCCCGAGCCCCAGCACGTCGTCCATCGTGTAACGGCCGGGCGGCTTGCCGACGAGGAACTTCGCCGCGGCCAACGCACCGTAGGCATAGCTGTCCCGGGTATGGCCGCGGACGGTCAGCTCCAGCGTCTCGCCGATCATTCCGAACACGATGGTGTGCTCGCCCACATTGTCGCCCACCCGCAGAGCATGATACCCGATCTCGTCCCGCGGACGAGGACCAGGGCGTCCGTGACGCCCGTGAACGTGTCGCGTCTGCCCCATCTGCCCGGCGATGATCTCCCCGAACCGTAACGCCGTACCGCTGGGCGCATCCACCTTGAAGCGGTGATGTCGCTCGATGATCTCCACATCGACGCCGCTGGGCACCGCTTTCAACCAGCGCGCCGCTTCGCGGGCCAGATGGAACCCGACATTGACGGCCAGGCTCATGTTCGGAGCCCAGATCAGCGGAATCCGCTCCGCAGCGGCCTCCACCTGTTGCCGTTGCTCGGGCTCCAGCCCCGTCGTCGCCGCGACCAGCGGCCAGCCGCGACGGAGACAGACTTCGAGAATCCGCAGCAGCCCGGCCGGCGTCGAAAAATCGATCACCACGTCCGCATGCACTTCGTCGGGAACTTCGGCCTGCAAAACCACGCCCGCCGTGCCGATGCCGGCCAGCTCGCCGGCATCGCGCCCCACGGCCGGATGCCCGGGTGCATCGACGGCCGCCGCCAATCGAAACGCGCGGTCTGTGCTCGCCAAGGCGACGATCCGCTGGCCCATCCGCCCGGCCGCTCCGTTCACCAACAGCCGAATCGGGCGTTCCGTCTCGTTCATCTCATTCGCTTTCTCTGCACGTGTCCCCTGTTTCCAGACCGCCGGGCAGGACACCCGGACCGGACGCCGCCCGTTGCCCGGAAGTGGTCGACGGCGCTTCGCCATCACCGACCGCATCCGTGCCGATCGCCGCCCGCAGGGCGCGGGTGATCTCTTCGGCCACTTCCGGATCGGACTCCAGTGCCGCACGCCGGCGCAGCGCCGCCACCGACTCCGCTCCGCCGATGCAGCCCAGTGCCCAGGCCGCCGCTCCGCGTACGATAGCGTCCGGATCGTTCAGCGCCACCGCAAGCGGCTCGACGAAACGCGCGTCGCCGGTGTTGCCCAGCACGATCGCCGCGTTGCGCAGGATTCCGGAGCGACCGGGTCGGGCCAGCGGCGTGTCGCCAAACCGTTCGCGAAACGCCGCTTCGTCGAGTTCGAACAACCTCGTCAGCTCCAGCGGGTTCAGATCCGGACGCGGTTCGAAGGCCGGTTCGGTCGTCGGCCGGGCATGCCGATTCCACGGACAGACGTCCTGGCACACGTCGCAACCGAAGACCCAGTCGCCCAGGCCTCCGCGCAGGTCTTCCGGGATCGGCCGGTCGCGCAGTTCGATCGTCAGGTACGAAATGCAGCGGCGCGCATCCAGCGTCCCGTCGTGCCGAATCGCTTCGGTCGGACACGCGTCGATGCACCGCGTGCAGGTGCCGCAATGCGCCGTGGCGAAGGGCTCATCCGGAGCGAGCGGCACGTCGGTCAGCAACGCGGCGAGAAAGAAGAAACTGCCACGCCGCTTGTTGATCAGCATCGTGTTCTTGCCGAACCAGCCCAGACCGGCCAGGCGAGCGAAGTCGCGTTCCAGCAGCGGTGCCGTATCGACCACTCCCCGCGTCCGGCAACCGGGGACGCGTTCGTGCAGCACGCCGGCCAGCCGGCGCAACCTGCCGCGGATGACGTCGTGATAGTCCGCGCTGCCCCACGCATACGACGACACGCGTCCGTACCCGGCCTCGACAGGACGCCGAGCCGGCGTGTGATAGTCCATCCCCAGCATCACCACCGACCGCACACCCGGCAGGACATTCTGCGGATGGCGGTACGCGGGCAGGCGGCGTGCCACGTAGTCCATCGCGCCCGCCATCCCGGCATCCACCCAAGCTCGCAGCCGCTCCCAGCCCGGAGCGTCCACGGCCGGCGCGATACCGACCAGCGAAAAGCCCAGTCGTCGCGCCGCGCCCCGGACCGCCTCGGCCAGTTCCACCGGATCGACCGCACCGGCCACCTGTGGCTCGGGCGGCGCAGTCCCGGCCGCCGCATCGTTCTCCGCTGGTCTGCGGTGCGACATCGTTTCCCATTGCTCCCGGCACGGCCCGTCACGGACATGCGCGCTACGACGC
>RFHO01000324.1 GCA_003696385.1 Planctomycetota bacterium
GTCCTTCAGCGGCCGCCGCCGGATCGATTCCCAGGGTTGGCCTCGCAGGCCCGCCAGGCGGTATTTGAATCGCTCCACCGGCGACAGTGCGGCGACCTGTTCCGCCGACAGTTGCTGCTGGTCGTATTCCTGCGGGATTCGACCGAAGACGACTTCCGGACCCAGCCAGGCGGTGAATCCCGCCAGAGTGACCAGTGCCGGGATGCTCAGAAACGCAAGCTTGTGATCCAGAGCCCATCGCAGCAGCGGGCGATACAGCCAGTGCTGAAAGACTTGGAAGAACAGCAGCAGCCCACCGATCAGTGCGGCAACGAAGACCAGGTTTCGGCCCAGTCCGTGTTCCGGCCCCAGCGGCAGCCAGTCTTCCGTCAGCCAGACGGTCACGGCGATCACCGCGGCCGCATTGGCCACCCACAGGCCCGCGCGATGCAACCGCCGACTCCATGCCTCGGCTCCGGCGGCCCCGGCCAGTTCCTCGACCAGCTTGTAGGCGCCCAGAGCGGAGAGAATCGCGCCGGCCCACCACTGGGTCCACATCGCCACGGGCCAGCCGGCGGCCAGCAGCAGGGCGTACAGCACCATCCGCCAGCGGCGGGAGCGGACTTCGGTGGTGAACAGCACGTGTGCCGCCGGCGGAATGATCGTCAGCGCCACGATCACCGAGGCGGCCAGGGCGAACGTCTTGGTGAAGGCCAGCGGTTTGAACAGCTTGCCTTCCGGCCCGACCATCGTGAAAACCGGCAGGAAGCTGACGATCGTCGTCGAGACGGCGGTCAGCACGGCTCCGCCCACTTCGGATGCCGCGCGAAACACCACGTCCTTGCGGTCGGCGTTCTCGCCCGCTTCGTCCAGATGCTTCAGGATGTTCTCACACAGCACGATGCCCATGTCGACCATCGTGCCGATGGCGATGGCGATGCCCGAGAGGGCCACGATGTTCGCATCCACGTGGAAGCTGCGCATGGCGATGAAACACATCAGCACCGCCAGCGGCAGCAAGGCGCTGATCAGCAGCGAGCTGCGCAGGTGGAACACCGAAACCAGGATCACGACCACCGTGACCAGGATTTCTTCGACCAGCGCGCGATTCAGCGTGTCGAGCGTTTCGTAGATCAGTCCCGTACGATCGTAGAACGGCACGACCGTGACCTGGCTGGTGTTGGCCCACCGGGGCCAGCGTTCGCGCGGCATCGCGCGCAGGTGGCGGACCCATTCGCGGTGGTTCAGATCCGTGCCGTCGAAGGCGGAAAAGCCGTTGTCGCGGGCGTACTGTTCGAGTTGGGCGCGGGTCACCTGCCCGTAATCGATGACGACCTTTGTGGGCAGACCGGGCGCAAAGCGTTCGATTTCCCGCTTGACGTTCTTGATCGCCTGCAGCGGATTGAAGCCGTAGCGGACGACCACCACGCCGCCGACGGCCTCCGCACCGCCCTTGTCCAGCGCCCCGCGGCGCAGGCCGGGACCCAGCGTCACCTTGGCAATGTCCTTCACACGGATGGGGACGTTGTCTCGTTCCGCGACGACGACCTGTTCGATGTCCTGAAGCCGCTTGATGAAGCCCAGACCGCGGACGAAGTACTCCACGCGGTTGATCTCGATACTCCGCGCGCCCACGTCGATGTTCGAACGCTGCACGGCGCGGACGATGTCGGGCAGCGTCACCCGCGCGGCCCGCATCGCGTCCGGATCCACGTCGATCTGGTATTCCTTCACGAAGCCGCCCACCGAGGCGACTTCGGAGATCCCTTCGGCGGACTGGATGTAGTAGCGCACGTACCAGTCCTGGATCGTGCGCAGCTCGTCCAGATCCCAGCCGCCAATCGGCCGTCCGTCCGGGTCGCGCCCCTCCAGTGTGTACCAGAAGACCTGTCCCAGCGCGGTCGCGTCGGGGCCGAGCGTCGGTGTGACGCCTTCCGGCAGCGTGCCGGCGGGAAGGCTGTTCAGCTTCTCCAGCACGCGTGTCCGCGACCAGTAGAAGTCCGCCTTTTCGTTGAAGATCACATAGATCGTGGAAAACCCGAAGAACGAATAGCTGCGGATCGTCTTGACCTCCGGAACACCCAGCAGGGCGACCGTCAGCGGATAGGTGATCTGGTCCTCCACGTCCTGAGGCGAACGGCCCATCCACTCGGTGAACACGATCTGCTGATTCTCGCCGATGTCCGGAATCGCGTCGGTGGGCACTGGCGAACGGGGCAGGCCGCCCAGATCCCAGTCGAACGGCGCCACCATCGCACCCCAGCCGATCACCGCGATCACGATCAGCGCGACGATCAGCTTGTTGTCCAGGCAGAAGCGGATGACGGCGTCGATCATGGTCGGGTCATGTCACTTTGGCGCGGTTGCAGTACGGAAGCGGACAGGCGGTCCGGCCATCGGCGCGGTGCATCTCTCGCACGCAACGCCGCTTACCGGCGTGGCCGATCCGCCGCGTCGTTCGTCGGTTCCGGCCGATCGAGGGACGCGCCGGACGGTGGCGGAGGACCGAGTGGCTGCGGTTCGGACTCCGTGTCGAGCCGGGGGACCGGCGGGCCCGGTGCCGGGGAATCGTCCGGCGATCCGGACGCGGGCGGCGGTGGCCCGGGAGCGTCTTGCCCGCCTGAGGACGGTTCCAGCAGCGGGTGAATGCGATCGGCACA
>RFHO01000325.1 GCA_003696385.1 Planctomycetota bacterium
CCTCGCCTGGATGATCGGTGACGGGCACGTGGATGACGCCTATGCATATGCGATCAAGTCCGAGGATCGTTTCCGCGAGTTTCTCGCCGCGGCTGCCCATGTCGACGGAACGTCGCTGAAACAGGAGCTGTACGGAAAGCTGCGTCCGCTGATGTTCGAGCTTCCGGAGGGTTGGTCGTCCGGTGGGGGTGCCTCCGTCCGGGCACCCGGGCTGGAGGTGGCCTATTACTATCCGATCACGGCGAAGAACGTGGCGATCGAAACACTTCGGGCGATGAAACCCGCCGCCACGGGAGTCGCGGACGCTCTGAATCTGAAGCTGCCGATCATCAAACAGCGGGATCGGTTCGCCCTGCTGTTCCGCGGGCGAATCCATGTCTCCGAGACCGGCACGTACCACTTCTACCTGACGTCGGACGATGGATCCCGGCTGTACATCGACGGCAAACTGGTCGTCAACAATGACGGTCTGCACGGAATGGTCCAGAAGAGTGGACAGGTCAACCTGGCGGCGGGAACGCACGATTTCGTGCTGACGTATTTCGACAACGGCGGCAATGACGGGCTGCGGGTCGCGTGGTCCGGCCCGGGATTCGCCAGGCAGGACATTCCTGCCGACGTGCTGTCGATCGCGGGCCAGCGAACGTTGTCGGACGCGGTCATCGAACTGGTTGCCGGACTCGGAGTGCGGCCGGCAGAAACATTCGCCGATCTGCTGCGTCTGCTGCAGCAGGGACGCAACCGGGCGGCGGTGATCTCCGGATTGCAGCGGATCCCCCCCGCGGCCTGGCCGAAGGAACTGGCCCTGCCCCTGGCGAACAGTCTGGTGGCGTACCTGACGGAATTGCCACCGCGATTCCGGACCAGCAGCACGGCCAAACAGGCGATCGAGCTGGCGCGGCGTGCGGCGACGATGCTGCCTGTTTCGACGGCCAGGGAGATCGAACGGCGGCTGCAGAATCTGGATGTCCGCGTGATTGCGATCGGAACGGTCCCGCACCGGATGATCTATGACAAGGAGCAGATCGTCGTTCAGGCCGGCAAGCCGGTGGAGTTCCGGTTCACCAACACGGACAACATGCCGCACAATTTCTGCATCACGCTTCCCGGAAGCATGGAGGAAGTCGGCACGCTGGCCGAGCAGACCGCTCGAGACCCGGACGCCATGCAGCGGCAGTACGTCCCGCGAACGGACAAGATCATCCTCGCCAGCCGACTGTTGCAGCCCGGACAATCACAGACCCTTTTGTTCGAGGTCCCGTCGACACCCGGAGTGTATCCGTACATTTGCACGTATCCCGGTCACTGGCGACGGATGTACGGTGCGTTGTACGTGGTGGAGAACTTCGCCGCATACCAGGCGGACCCCGTGGATTACCTCGCCAAACATCCGCTCCCGATCAAAGACGAAATGCTCAAGTACATCTCGCGGGGGCGTGAGTGGACGCTTGCCGAACTGGAGCCGGACCTGGAACGGTTGGGTGAAGGACGCGCGTTCGAAGTCGGAAAGCAACTGTTCAAGGTCGCGGCCTGCGTGGCGTGTCACAAGCTCAATGGCGAAGGTCAGCAGATCGGTCCGGACCTGACAAAGCTGGATCCCAAGCTGAAGCCGCGCGACGTGCTCGAGTCGATCCTGGAGCCTTCGAAGAAGATCGACCCGAAGTATCAGCCGTATGCTTTCCTCCTGGCGGACGGTCGGGTGATCAAGGGATTGGTCATCGAACAGACCAAGGACGCGATCACGGTCATCGAAAACCCGCTGGCTCGCTCGCGCCCGGTGTTGATCCCCAAAGAGGACATCGAGGAAAAGGTCAAATCCGACACCTCGCTGATGCCCAAGGGGTTGCTGAACAAGCTGACTCGGGAGGAAATTCTGGATCTGCTTGCGTACGTGTACGCGCGCGGCAATCCGAAGCATCCCTTCTTTCAGAAGCACCACGAGCATTGACGACCGATCGGGATTCGGCAATTGATCACAAATCGATCACAGCCGGGCGGCGTTCGCCGCCGGGTGGTGGGCACTGCGGCGGACGGCGACTTTCCGCAGACCGGCGGTGAAGACAACGGCGAGGAGTGACGTGAGGACATCCGGGGGATCGAGCGGTATGTCGTGGCCACAGCGAAGCGGTGGAAACTCCGGTGCCAGACGGTCCGGACCACGAGCGAAAACGTGCGGTCGGTCCCGGCGGACGCGCCGGTGCTGGCTGGTCGCCGCTGTTTGCGTGGCGGCCATGGTTGCAGTGGGCCGCGGCGGATTGGCGGTGGAACGCCAGTGGAACCAGTTTCGCGGCCCGGACAACGGCAGCGGGCTGTGGGACGCAAAGGGTGTTCCGACTCGCTTCGGGGAAGGTTCGCCGGAAATCCAGTGGAAAGTTCCCATCCGCGGCAAGGCGTGGTCGTCACCGGTCGTGTGGGGTGACCGGATCTGGTTCACCACCGCTCCGGAAGACGGCCGGGAGCTCTTCGCGATCTGCCTGGACGCCTCAACCGGCAAAGTGGTGCATGACATCAAGGTCTTCGACGTCGCCGACCCGCAATTCTGCCATCCGGCCAACAGCTATGCGTCCCCGACACCGTATGTGGAAGAGGGCCGCGTATACGTACACTTCGGCCGCTACGGAACGGCGTGTCTGGACACCCGAACGGGCCGCAAAATCTGG
Source organism: Planctomycetota bacterium (assembly GCA_003696385.1). Taxonomy (GTDB): domain Bacteria; phylum Planctomycetota; class Planctomycetia; order Planctomycetales; family Planctomycetaceae; genus J052. The sequence continues at coordinate 2,661 of RFHO01000325.1, forward strand.
GAGCGGCGGGACCTGCTGTGCGACCATTGGCGCGGCCCGGGATCGTCGCCGGTGGTGGACGGCGATCTGCTGTTCGTGAATTTCGACGGTTACGACCGGCAGTTCGTGGTGGCGTTGGACAAGCACACGGGCCGGACGGTCTGGCTACGGGATCGGAATATCGACTATGGCACCGACAACGGTGACCGGAAGAAGGCGTACGGCACGCCCTCGGTGATCGTGGTCAATGGTCGCAAGCAGCTGATCAGTCCCGCAGCCGTGGCGACCATCGCCTACGACGCGCTGACAGGGGAGGAAATCTGGAAGGTCTATCATGGTGGAATGAATGCCTGCGCCCGCGTGGTGAGCGGGCACGGACTGGTTTACATCTGCGCCGGCGACGGCGACAACAAACTGGTTGCCGTCCGGTCGACCGGGCGTGGGGACGTGACCCGCACACACATCGTCTGGTCGAGCGGGAAGTCGGTGCCGCGTCGGCCTTCTCCGCTGTTGATCGGTGACTGGCTGTTTCTGGTCAGCGATGAGGGAGTCGCTTCGTGCCGCGATGCTCGGACGGGCGAGATTCTCTGGATCCGACGCTTGGGTGGTCGCTATTGGGCCTCGCCGGTCGCCGTGGACGGCAAGATTTACTTCTTCAGCCAGGACGGCAAAATACCCGTGGTGGCGATTGACGACGAATTCCGCTTGCTGGCCGAGAATCGCTTGGAACACGGTTTCAATGCCAGCACGGCGTTCGTCGGCAATCGTATGATCCTGCGAACGTACCGCCACGTGTATTGCGTATCGGCCGCCCGTTGATGCGGCGGTCGCCGAGGACGGGGCGCTTCAGAACGGAAATGCACGTTCGGCGTTCCGCGTTGCCGGCCGATGGCACCGGGAGCGGCACGTCGGACCACATTCGAATCGACGCTCGCAAGGGAGCGTTCTGCAGCATTGACGAACACTTCGCCAAAACGCGAGCAACTTCGGGTCGAATCCAAGCGAGGCATTCTGGCGGCGGTCGTTCCGCCGGACGTGCCGCTTCCGCGGGAGCGCGTGCTGGAAGAACTTCGCGGATTGGCCGAAACGGCCGGGGTCGAAGTCGTCGGCGAGCTGGTTCAGTATCGGACCACCCCGCATCCAGCGACGTGTCTGGGAAGCGGAAAGGTCGAAGAGCTGGCGCGGTTGGCCAAATCACAGCAGGCCGAAGTCATCCTGTTCGACAACAATCTGACCCCCGCTCAGGGACGCAATCTGGAGAAAGCGACCGACACGGTCATCGTCGACCGCAGTGAGCTGATCTTGGACATCTTCGCCTCACGCGCCCGGACTTACGAAGCGAAGCTGCAGGTCGAACTGGCCCAACTGCAGTACTTCCGGCCGCGTCTGAAGCGCTTGTGGACGCACTTGGAACGGATCGAAGGCGGCGTCGGCGCAGGCCGCGGACCGGGTGAAAAACAGCTGGAAACGGACCGACGTCTGCTCGACAAGCGAGTGGCCGAACTCAAACGCAAGCTTCGCGAAGTGGAACGTCGGCGCAGCCGGATGGTCCGCCAACGGCGGGAACAGGTGACGGTCTCGCTGGTCGGATATACCAACGCCGGCAAGAGCACATTGATGCGGGCGCTGACCGGTTCGGACGTGTATGTGGCCGACAAACTGTTCGCCACGCTCGACACACGGACGCGTCGCTGGCACCTGCCGCGGTGGGGGGATGTCCTGCTGAGCGACACGGTCGGCTTCGTCCGTGACTTGCCGCCACACCTGGTGGCGTCGTTCCGCTCGACTTTGGAGGAAGCGCGCCACGCCGAATTGTTGCTACACGTGGTCGACATCAGCCACCCCGAAGCGGTACAACAGATTGAGACCGTCTATTCCGTTCTGGCCGATCTGGGCGTAGACAGTGAAAACACGCTGCTGGTACTGAACAAGGTCGACCGCGCTACGGACCGAGCGCTGGTCGATATCGTCCGCTCGCGTTACCCGGGCACGGTGACGATCAGTGCGGTGACAGGCTTCGGCCTGGACACCCTGACCGAAACGGTGACGGAGCGGCTTAGCCACGGATTCGTCGACCTGGTCGTGGAGACGGGGGCGGACGACGGATGCACCTATGCCTTCCTTTCGGCACACGGCCAGATCGAAGAGACGACGTCCGCAGGCGATCGGTTGCGGATCCGCTGCCGGATGGCGCGGCGGTTTCTCCCACGGTTGCCGGCGGACAACGGCGCACGGATCGTTTCTGAAACCGCAATCGGCGAGCCGCACTCTGCACGAACGCCCGACAGTGCCGGAATGTCGGCACCGACGATCGCCGCCGGATCGTGAGTATTCGCCGCTCCCGCCCGCGATGCGACCGGATCGCCAGCGACGCCATTCGGTCTGCGGCCGCGGTCGTCGTCCCGATCATCGGATCGTTGGCTGTCGCACGGGGCCAAGGCCCCCAGTTTCTCGGTTCTTGGCCCGCACGCTGTTTCTGGGTCTTCTCGACGCCCTGCCGTCGGAGGACCATGTCCAGGGCCGAGCCGCCGTCGGAGAGGACGTCGGCGGCAACTGGTCTTGTGCGATCACCCCGGATCGGCTAACAACCGCCCCGATCCGCTCGACGTCGATGGCGCGGTGCGCGGAGATCCCATCCGGATCGCCATGTGCCACCGACGAACTCCTTCCTTGCAACCGGTCACATCCGTCCCCTTTCCCGAAGCATTCCCCGTTCGTTCGAGGCGTGCACCGTTCGACATCGATGCGATGGCCAAAGCGTTCCGCGGGCTGAATCGCGCGGGCCGGATGCGGTTCGTTCCGATCCACCGCCTGTTCCCGACCCTCGCGGGTTCGGTCGGCGACCACGTCCGGATCGCGACGGCCGCCGCGGCTCGACGCGGACGGCAAACGGTCTCCGCCAGTCCGTCGGGGGCATGGATAGCATGAAGCAGCACTTCGCGGCGTCCTCACAGTCAGAACGCGAGATGGAAAGCTCCCGGTACCGCTCGAACCGATCGCTTGGCGGCGACGCACAGCAGCGTCAGATGCTTGCCTGGCCCCGGTTGCACGCGTTGTCACCGGGCGCGAGCTGGTCGTCACGGCAGCAAAGTCGCTCGTCCGAAGCCGATCGTCGCGGGAGGTCGTGTTTCGGGCCGATCGTGCTGTTGTTCACGTGTCTTGTCACCTGCAGCGGGTGCTCGCTGTTTGTGATGGCCGGCAAGATGCTTTTCGGTGACCCGAAGATGCCGTCGGCGTTTCGGCTGAAAACGGGCATCAATCTGGAAAAAGACGATTACACCGTGGCAGTGGTCTGCCAGACACCGGAAGCCATCCGACTGGAGTTGCCGTCGCTGAATTTCGATCTGACTGAGGCGATTCAGCGACGCCTCGAATTGCGTGGAATCCACACCGTGGACGCTGACGACATTGCCGACTGGCTCGACGATTACGGCGGACGAATCGGGCCGTTGACGACGCTGGCGGACCGTTTCAAGCCGGACGTGATCGTGGTTGTGGAGGTCGAGCAGTACGGCGTACGCGACCCGAACAGCCTGAATATGTACCGCGGACGTTCGCACGGAACGGTGACGGCGTACCGGGTCCCGCGGTATGACGCTCAGGGGCGGGAGCTGTCACCGGACGCGGTCCGCAAGGCGAAGCCGAAGGAGATCCGGATCGGCAAGCCGCTGCAGGTTTACGTGGCGGAGTTTCGCACGGAGTACCCGCGGCACAACCCGGTGTCGGCGGATCAGGTTTCGCTGCGGGTCTTTCAGCGACAGTTTCTCGACTACCTGGCGAAGCAGCTGGCCAGGCAGTTCCACGACTACCGTTATGGATCCGAATTCTGACTGCATGACCGTCGGCGTTCCGCGACTTCAGCCCGGCGAACGTGTGTGCAAGTGGAAGAGGCGAACGGTGACGCCGGCCGAGTCACAGATGACCCATGGGACGGATTCGATGATGACCAGGCGAGAGCACCGTTTGAGTGCGGCGGGCCGGCGGCTGGGGTGGGCCTTGCTGGCGCTTGGATCGACAGCGGCCGCCGGTTGCAATTACGTGATTCTGTTGGGCTATCTGATCGGGGGACCACCGTCGATCGAGCCGGATTTCGACGCCAACACCCGCCGATCACTGACGGACAAGGATGCCATCGTGGCGGTGGTCTGTTACGCCCCCGACGAGATCAAGTGGGACTTCGACGAGATCGACCGCGAAGTGGCCAAGTACGTGACGTTTCGGCTGCACGAGCACCACATCAAGGTGATCAACCCGGATCTGGTGGCCGCGTGGCTGGATGAACATCCGGATTGGACCGATCCGGCCGAGATCGGCGAAGCACTCAAGTGCCGCTACGTGATTTCGATCGATCTTCAGCGGTTCAGCCTGTACGAAGAAAACAGCGCGACGCTGTATCGTGGACGGGCCGAAGGTCTGGTGAGCGTGTATGAGGTGTTCGAAGACGGAAGCAGCGAGCAGATCTACAGCAAGGAATTCACGTCCCGTTATCCGCTGATGGTGCCCCGTTCGACGTACGAAGTGACGTACTCGACCTTCAAGCGGCAATACCTGTCCCGACTGAGCGAAGAAATCGGCCGCCTGTTCTACGAACACTACAACGGTGACGACATTCCCGACGCGACGTGAGGACAGCGATCCGCCGGCACGACTCCGCAGCACGCCGACACGGCTGAGGGAACCGTACGACCGACGACGCGGCAACGGTGGCGTGCCTCCAACGACCGACAGTGGCACGTCGCAGGGCGGAAACGTGCGATCACGTCGGCGTCCGTTACCCGAGTTGTGATTCCGACCGCGCCGGCATCACTCCTGAAGCGCGATCGTCACCAGCCGGCGAAGCTCCGCATCGTCGGAAAGTCGCCCGGTCAGACCGAGAAAGGGGTTCTTGTCTTCGGCGTTGAGCAGCGCAAGCACTTTCAAATAGGCATCTCGCTCGGCTCGATGGTCGCCGCGTTCGTGGGCCAGAGCCGCTTCCAGCAAAAGACGTTGATACGGCTGCAGGTCGTCCGAGGCTTCGTAGAACCGCCGCAACGCACGCCGCGCTTCCGCTTGACGATCCGCAGAAGCTGCCGGATTCGGTGCGTCGATCAACAACAGGGCGGCGGACGAGACCATGCTGAGGCCCAGCACGGCGTACACCAACCACGAACTGCCCGACCATCCTTGGCGATGCGGCTTCTCATCCGTTTCTTCGGCGAGGTGCAGTTCCGGAAGGTGACCGTCTTCCAGCCGCAGCGCGTGGGCCGGCTGCCGGTCCGCGACGAAGCGAGGAACATCCCGTTTTGCCGCGGCGCGCGACGGGGTTTGCGGAGCCGTTGCGGCTGCCGACGCCTTTTGATCATTACGCGACCGAGCGGATGTCTCGGCCGCTTCGGTCCGCCAGTTTGTCTGTTCCGTTGCCGGGCTTTCGCCGCGCGACGAACTCTCGTCTGCCGCAGTCGGAGTCATCGGTCGCTGCGCGTGCGGAGGAGATTCGTGGCTGCGAATCGCCGATGGTTCCGGAAGAACGGCGGGACTGGTCGCGACATCGTTTCGGGCCGTCGGTGTCGCGGCGGCGGTTCGTGCGACGGACGAAGCGCTTGCCGGCGTCGAGGCAGCGGTTTCGATCGCGCCCGGGCGAGAACCGTCGGCCGCGGCGGCCGGTAACGAAGCGTCCGTGCCGTCGGACGCAGCGGCGTGGGCGGAGGACACGGCGGCTTCGAGCACGATGGTCGTGGCGTCGGTAAGCCGCAATCGGGCGACGGGGGGCAGCCATACCCACTGCTGTACCGGCAGCGGCCGGTCGTCCAGTCGGACGTCGGATGCTTCGAACACGTACACGGCATATCGACCGTGTCGGCGTACGAAGCTGGCTTGGCGCGGGGCGAGTGCGGGATCTTCGACGACGACTTCGTTGTCCAGCGAACGCCCCAGGTGAATCAATTCGTCCGTGTCCGGCAGGTCGATCGTCCGCCCCTGCGACGGTCCGCTGACGATTCGAATTCGCGATATGCTCATCGTTCCGCCGCCTGCGCGGTGCGGGCTCGGCACGCGAGCAACGAACCGGCGCGCCCGCGTCGCTCGCTGCGCACCGGCCGCCGGTTGGTGCTTCGACGGACTGTTTCCACTGTGTGGCCCCGTACTGCCCGGGTTTCGTCAAGCCGATGCCGCGTCGCCAAGCTACATGAACTCCGAATAGACGATGCCCAGAATGAACGGTCCCAGGATGACGATCACCGTCGCGGCCATCACCAGCACGCTGGGAGCCAGCATCTGTACGCCCGCCTCGCCGGCGATCGTTTCCGCCCGCTGCGATCGTTTGATGCGCAGCACGTCGGCCTGAGAGCGAAAGATCTGTGCCAGAGGCGTTCCGAGCTGTTCACCCTGAATGATGGCTCCGACGATGCTGCCGATCTCATCGTCGTTCAGACGGGCCCGCAGCGCCTCCAGGGCCGAAGCGCGGCTCTGGCCCATCCTGATTTCCGACAGCACACGCCCGAACTCCACCCCGGCCGGATGGTCGCGGAACTCATCGACCGCCTGCTCCAACGCCTGCAGGAACGTCGCGCCGGCTTCCATCAGCAGCGTCAGCAAGTCGAGCAGGAACGGCAGTCCCTTCTTGATTCGGAACAATCGGTGTCGTGCCTGAAGAGTCAAACGCCGGCGCAGCAGCAGTCCGACCGCAAGCGCCCCGAGAAGCCCGAGGCCCCACGCCCAGGAACCGGCCAGCGGGAGCAGTCCGTAGACGATCAACGGATACGAAAAGGCCGCCTGCAGTTGCAGTTTCGCCAGGTATTCTTCGGCGGCCCAGTAGCGCAGCAGCCCCGCCGCCTGGATCTGCCGGTCGATTTCCGGCAGGCGATCGGCAAACAGGCCCCGGTTGAACCGAGCCAGCAACCGTACCAGCGGAAAGAACAGGCGGTAGAACAGGCTCCGGCGACGCAGTTCGGCCATCCGGTTCACGTCGAACCGCCATTCGTCGTGCGGCTGCTGCTTCTCCCGCTGCCACGCACGCATCAGGGTGAGCGTCAACACCGTCACCGAAGCCCCCGCCGCGAGGCAGGCGAACCACAGAATCGGGGTCATCGACGAGTCGTGTGCGTCCATCGGAAGCCGGATTTCGCCATCTGAGGGTGTGCGTTCGGTCGTGATCGACAACCGCGCGTCGCTCCGTGCCACCGCAGCGCGAGAAATTCGGCGGGGCACGATCCACTGCAGTACGATGCGCCCTTCCGGCAGTGGTTGCCGTGGTCGACCCGGCGGTATCCTGCGCGAACGAAGCCGCGCGACTATCATACCCACGACCCTTTCGACCGACACTCCACGACGCTGTGCCGAAAGGCGCCTGCAGGACGCGCGGCGACTGGAACACCAGCGGGTGAAAGCGGAGCAATGGCCAACCCGAAGCACCTGGACCTTCTGAAGCAGGGGCGCAAAGCGGTTTTGCAGTGGCGCCAGAAACATCCGGACAAGATGCTCGATCTGACGGACGCGGACCTGCGCGATTTCGAACTGCGCGGTCTTCCGTTGCGCAACGCGGATCTGGTGGGTTCGGATCTCAGCGGTTGCGACCTGATGGGCACGAGTTTTTCCGGAGCCGACCTGACGCGTGCACGGCTGGAGGGCTGCCGGTTGATCAAGGCGGACTTGTACGCCGCCACATTGTTCAAGGCGAGTTTTGCGGGAGCGGATTTGAGCGGTGCGTACCTTCGCCGCGTCCGGAGCCAGTCGGTGGACTTCGGCGAATGTCGTCTGGTGAAGGCGGATCTGCGGGATGGTGATTTCAGCGGTTCGTGCTTCGTCGGGGCCCGGTTGCTGGGAGCGGATCTGACCCGGGCCGTGGTGGACGGAGCCGACTTTTCCAGAGCCGAATTCGGCTGGACGATCCTGGCCTCGATGGACATCCACGAAGCGGTGGGCCTGCAGGACGTGCGTCACGTCGGCCCCAGCTCGATCGGGATCGACACTCTGTACCGCTCGCAGGTTGCAATCCCGGTGGAGTTTCTGCAGGCCGCCGGAGTGGCCCAGCCGCTGCTGGACCGTCTGGCGGAATTGCGGGGCGAGCCACTGCACGCCGCCCGGTTTTTCATCCGTCACGTCCGGGAAGAAAGCGCGTTCGCGCAAAAACTGCATGAGGCGCTTCAGGCAGCCGGGCTGCGCTGCTGGCTGGACCTGCGCCCGCCGAAACAGCCGACCGGTCAGGTCGATTTCGAACTGCCGGACGACCTGATCCTGATGTGTGCGTCGAAGTATTCGCTGACGTCCTGGTGGTGCGAGGAAACGATTGAAACGGCGTTGAAACGCGAGCAACAGTTCGCACGGCGGCGGCGCCCGCCGCGCTGCACTCTGTTTCCGCTGAGTCTGGACGGTTTCATGTTCAGCGGAGACTGGCAGAACCCGCACGAAAAACAGATCGCACAGCGGGCCATCGACTTCGTGGGCTGGCGGCGGAACGCGACCAAGTTCGAACAGTCGCTGGCGGTGTTGCTGGAACGGATTCGCGAGGCGCTTGCGGCAGACTGACCCGCGCGTCGCTCTGGATGAGGTGCCCAAAGGCAGGTCCGGACCGTGTCGCGGCCCGAAAGCGTCGCAACGAAGGCGAGCCGCGCTGCCGGTGCGCCGCAACACGCCCGTAACGGCGGCCGGCCGGCAATCGGGCCACGCCGGATTGTGCGCGCACAAAGACCGGCAGCGCGGAGCGCTGCCGGTCTTCGCGGGTCGGACGGGTGACCACGCAGGTCACGCCACAGGCAAGGTCCGGTCGATCAACCGACCACCGCCGCCGCCCCTGCACGATCCCGTTGGGGGGCGATCGAGATGTGCGCGACTACTTTTGTGCATCGTCCGATTCCGCGTCGACGGCGAATTGCGCCGGATTCGCCGTGAAGGTGGCCATCGTTTCGGCCGAGGTGAACAGGTACAGCCGGTCGTGGTACCACACGGCGTGATCCAGTACACCCAGCCGCCGCTGTTTTTCGGTCTTCAAAAGGACGGCGTCCAGTCCGTCGAAGGCCGGAGCGTACTTCGCCGGAGCGGCGTCGAAGCGGGCTTTGGCCTCGGCAGAAGAGAAGAAGTAGGTCTTGCCGCGATAGGTCGAGTGGAACCGCAACTGGGCATCGCGGAGTTCGCGGTGATCGCGAAGCGCGACCGGGCAGAATCCCTTCAATCCCGCACGGCCTTGGCGTTCGGCGATCCGCCGGAGTTTGTCCTCGACCTTCGGATCGTGGTTCACAGGTTGCTCGGCCGGCTGCAATGACGGCTGGTCCGCAGGCCGCAGTTTCGGCGGGCCATCGGTGGCAATCGGTTTGCGGGATTCGCCTGAGGCCGACGTTTCCGGCAGTGGCGGCGCGGTGGGTTCGGCGCCGCTACCGGTCGACCCGGCCTCGACGTCGGACGCCAGCCGCAGCGGGCTCGGCTGGTCACCCATGGACGCCGGGGCGGCGTGCAATTCGCCCGCCGTCTCGGGGACGGGCTGAATCGCGGGTGGCTGCGTTGCCGGTGCCGATGAACCGGCGATCCGAGCGGCGTCCGGGTGGGCCTGAAGCCTGGCCACCACCTGATCCGCGATCGCTTCGGCCAGATCGTCCGGCACTGGAGGCTGCGTCGGTCCGGCGGCTCGGCGCGGCAGCGGTTCATGCGGAATGCCCAACAGATCGACCAGACGAATCGGCCGACGGATGACGACCGGCGGGTCGTCGGCCGGCTGCCCGGCGCGCTCTCGGTCCGGCGCCGGCAGGATGCGGCCGATCAGCGAACCGCGATCGCGTTCGTCCGGAATCACCACCTGGTGCTGGGGTGGCTGGACGGACTGCCGCAGCCGGTCCAAGGCGATCCGCGGATCCAGCGACGGGGCCTGCATGCCGTGACGTCCATAAAGCGCTTGAAGTTCGCGTTCGATCGCGCTGGGGCCGGCAG
>RFHO01000326.1 GCA_003696385.1 Planctomycetota bacterium
ACACCGTTTCGTTCACCATCCCGTTCCTTCTCCACCTATGCCGTTGCCGGGCCGCAAGACGGCAGCCCGCAGAGATGAGCGAACATTCTCCCAACGCGCCTGCGGCCTGTCGACCGGGCGGCGGCTTGCGGCGCACGCCGGCAACGTGTCACCCCGGTGGACGGACACCCGGCATGCGCCGTCCCCATGGTGAAACGCGAATGCTGAGAAGTCGACGCCGCGCGGACGGGTCGAGGGTACGACCGGCCGCGGTACGGCCCGCGGCTCGGGACAACCGGCGTTCCGATGGAGACTTTCCGCTCGAAGGTCATCCGCTGCGCGGGACGCAACCGGTGTCCGCAAATGGTGCGCCACCAGGCGATGTGGGATCCCTGGCATCGGCACACCGGTCCCATCAGACCGACGGCGGAGAAATGTCGAAGTCCTCGATCGTCAGCAGCGAGCGGAACGGCAACCCGGCAGCGGCGAACGCCTCCGCTCCCCCTTCCATGCGGTCGACCACGCCCGCACAGCAGACGACCACACCGCCGAACTCCTGAACTCGCCGAGCCGCCGTCAAGGCACTGCCGCCGGTGGTGATCACGTCGTCGATGATCACGCAGCGCATCCCGGGCTCCAGTGGCCCTTCGATGAACCGTTGCGTCCCATGGCCCTTGGGTTCCTTGCGGACCAGGAAACCGACCAGGTCCCGGTCTCGTGCGGCGGCGACCGCCAACACGCCACCGACGATCGGGTCGGCGCCGATCGACATGCCGCCGACCGCGTCGAACGGAATGTCCTGGGTGAGGTGCAACAGGCCCTCGGCGATCAGCCGCAAGCCGCGGGAATAGAGCGTGTTCTGCTTTCCATCGAGGTAGTAGGAGGACTTCTTTCCGGAAGCGAGCGTGAATTCGCCGAACCGCAGCGACCGCTCGCGAAACAAACGAATCAGTTCCTGCCGATCGAAGGCCACCGCTGCACCTCCCGAAGCTTCTTACCGCCTGACAGCCCGGATACCATAAGTTAGGCTCAGCGGCCTGAACAGCCAGCGCGGACGGACGCGATGGACGGGCGTCCGATGCCCGCTCGGCCGAAGGGATATCTGTAGCGACTCGAGGAGTGTCGCTGGTCCATTTGTTTGAGGGTGGCCGGCCTGTGAAAAGGAGTGCACCGTTGTCTCCTCTGAAAGACATCAGCCCGATGGCGCACGCTCGCCCGCCGCGCGGCGCAGAAGAGGCCCAAGCAACACGGCAGGGCGAATTGTTGGCGCGACTGCTGGCCACCGCGGAACGAATGACGGAGGTTCCCAGTCACGAACACCCGGCTGTGCTCCGGGAACTGCTCGCGGACATGGCCGCTCCGTTCGCCGCCCACTACGCCGCGATCTATCACGCCTCCGACGGCGCGTGGCGTGTATTGCAGGAACACGGTCGTGCCCCGGCGGGCGGCCTCCCCCACAACGCGCTGGCGGACGTCTGCGAACGCGAGCGGCCGGCGCTCGTTCCGACCAATGACGCCAACCTGATGGCGCTGCTGCTCCCGCTGGCCGAACTCGACGGCCAGCGCGTGCTGGTCGTTTGCGGTCGTGGACTGGGCGAGGACGACCTCGCGCAATGGAACGAATTCGCGGATCTCTTTCGCCGAGTGCTTCGCCTGGCGACCAGAAGCATGTCGCTGCACCGGCGTGCCGAGCGGCTCGATCGCCTGGTGGATCTGCTCCACGCCGCCAACTCGGTGGAACGGACGGACCAGTTGCTGGAATGGATCGCTGATCGGATCGTGGAACTGCTGGACTGTGAGCGGGCGAGCGTGTTCGTGTGGGACCGGCCACGCGGTGAGGTGGTCGCCTGTCCGGCTCTGGGCGTGGAAGGCGGCTCGCTGCGTCTGCCCGATGACGTGGGGATCGTCGGCAGCGTGCTGCGTTCGGGCGAAGTTGCGAACGTGACCGATGCTTACGCTGACGAGCGATTCCACTCCGAGGTCGACCGCCGGACGGGCTTTCGCACCCGCACCCTGTTGACTGTCCCCATGCGGGACGCGCAGGGACGCGTCGTCGGCGCGCTGCAGGCAATCAACAGGCGGCGGGGAACCTTCACCGCAGAAGACGCAGAGCTGCTGATCCACCTCGGACGCGAAGCCGCCACAGCCCTGAAGGACGTGCAGACCCGCGAAGAGCTGCTCCGGTCGCGCGACCAGCTGCTGGACAGAGTGACCGGAGGCGTGACACTGGTCGGGGAGAGCGAACACATTCGCTCCGTCCGCGAAACCATCCGGCAGCTCGCCGCTACGACTCTCCCGGTCCTCATCCTCGGGGAAAGCGGAACCGGCAAGGAAGTGGTTGCACAGATGCTGCATTACGGCAGCCCACGCAGCGGGCGTCCTTTCGTGGCCGTCAATTGTGCCGCGGTCCCGGAAAATCTGCTGGCCCGGGAATTGTTCGGCCACGAGCAGGGCGCGTTCACGGGCGCCGATCGGCAGCAACCGGGTTATTTCGAAGCGGCCGACGGCGGCACGGTGTTTCTGGACGAGATCGGCGAGATGGCCCTGCAACACCAGGCCGTGCTTCTCCGGGTGCTCGAGGCCAAGAAATTCACCCGCGTGGGTGGAACCCGCGAAATCGCCGTGGATGTGCGGGTCGTGGCTGCGACCAACGTCGACCTGGCCACCGCCGTGCGCGAAAACCGCTTCCGCCGGGACCTCTTCCACCGCCTGAACGCCGTCTGCATCGAACTGCTTCCCCTCCGCGAACGCCCCGAAGACATCATCCCGCTGGCCGAGCATTTCCTCGCCCAGTTCGGGCGTCAGGCGAACCGCGTGCTGCGATTGAGCGACCGCGCCAAGCAAAAACTCCTGGCCCACGATTGGCCGGGAAACGTCCGCGAGCTGCGGAATGAAATGGAACGGGTCGCGTTCCTGGCCCGGCAGGACCTCGTCGAGCCCGCCGACCTGTCGATCGGTCGTGCCACCGACCCCACCGATCCCGACCACATTCCGCTGAACGTGGGATTGAGCGAAGCCACGCGGCGGTTCCAACGGGCGTACATCCGCCGCTGTTTCGAATACGCCCAGCGGAAATCCGGTGAAACCGCCGAACTGCTCGGGCTGCACCGCCCCAATTTCTATCGCAAACTGGCCCATCTGGGACTGAAGATCGTCGACGGGCGACTGATCGATTCCGGATCCGCCCCACCGCGGGATTCCGAACCCCAGCGCCGCGACGCCGATGTCCGCTGACCACACGATGGGGCGCGGCCTCTGCGTCGGCGCCCGCATCCACTCCCAAAGCGGGCGAGTTCGGCGCGCGATCCGCCCCTGCGGACGAATCCGCAGCAGTCCTTGCAGCCGCTCGACGGCCGCCCGCTCCCGTGGCCGTTGCGCCGCCTGCGCCCCCGGCCGCTTCACATTCCCACGGAGAGCGGCCGGGGGGAACCTCCGCCCCGCAAGCAGCGTCCAATGTCATGCCGGGAACAATGGGAAGGCGAGTGGTCGGCCCGCCGAACAGTTCGCGCGGCGGCCCCGCCGTTTTTCACGCGTTTTCTGCGAAATTCCGCGGGAATCCCGCGAACACCGGAGTCGGGCAACGCGTATGCTGGTGAGGTGTCCGGCGCGACCGGGCCGCCGGCCGTCCCGGCGAGCCGGCCTCGACCGTTCCGAACCGATTTTGGGGCGGACGCGGGAAGAAGCGATGCGTTCGTCGTATAATCGAAAGAGCAACAGCAGCCACGGGAAGGCACGCAAGGCGACGACGCACCCGTCGGGCGGCGGATCGGGCGTTCCCGCCCACGGGAAGCCGACCTGTGGCGCCAGAATCCGACAAAGACGGACGGAAACGAATCAGGGGAGCAGGCAGATGTGGCGCATCATGCTGGCCGCGGCAGTGCTGGCGTTCGGCGGTGGTGTGGTCGATTGGGCTCGAGCGGCGGACAAACCGTTCACGACCGGTTCGTCGGACGTGCTGATCGACTACATCAACCAGCAGATCCGACAGGCGTGGAAGGACAACGAAGTCGAACCTTCGCCGGTGGCCGATGACGCGGAGTGGCTCCGGCGGGTCTATCTGGACATCGTCGGAGTGATCCCGCCGGCCGAGGTGGTCGAGGAATTCCTGGCGGACCGCGATCCGGCCAAACGCTCGAAGATGATCGACCGGTTGCTGGACGATCCCGGTTATGTGCGGAACTGGACGACGATCTGGACGAATCTGTGCATCGGCCGCCAGACCCCCCGCCGGGTCAGCCGCAAGGGCATGCAGAAGTTCTTCCGTGAGGCGTTCGCCCGCAACCGCCCGTGGAACGAGGTCGTTTACGACCTGGTCACGGCCGAGGGGCATTTCGAAGAAAACGGTGCGGTGAACTTTCTGCTGGCGCAGATGACGATGCCCGACAACGGCGTGCAGGCCACGGCCAAGACGACCCGGCTGTTCATGGGCGTGCAGATTCAATGCACGCAGTGCCACAACCACCCGTTCAACGACTGGAAACAGAGCCAGTTCTGGCAGTTCAACAGTTTCTTCCGCCAGATGCGGCGTATCGATCACCGCAAGCCCGATCCGAAAACCGGACGGCTGGTCGACGACTACTCCGAGCTGGTCTTTCAGGAATTCACCGGGCCCGTGTACTTCGAAAAGCGAAGCGGCCTGATGCAGGTCGCCTTCCCCAGGTTCTTCGACAAGGAAGTGGATCCGGGCCCCGGTGTCGACCGCCGCAAGGAACTGGGGCGGCTGATGATCGAAGGTGAAAAGCCGCTGGTGGCCGTGGCGATGGTCAATCGCATGTGGGGACACTTCTTCGGCTACGGCTTCACACGGCCGATCGACGATCTGGGCCCCCACAATCCGCCGTCACATCCAGAACTGCTCGATCGGCTCGCGCGGGAATTCGTCAAGAGCCGCTACGACCTGAAGCAACTGATCCGCTGGATCTGCAACAGCGAGGCGTACAACCTGACCAGCCGCTTCGGTCCCAACAACGAGATCGACAACCCGGCAGCCGGCGAAATGCCGCTGTTCAGTCACATGTACGTTCGCTCGATGAGCGCCGAGCAACTGTACGACTCCTTGATCGTCGCGACCGAAGCGCACAAGTCGGGGCGGACGTCGTGGGACGAAGCGGAACGGCAGCGACAACGCTGGCTGCAGCAGTTCGTGATCACGTTCGGCACGGATGAAAACGACGAGACGACCACCTTCAACGGAACGATCCCGCAGGCCCTGATGATGATGAACGGGCAACTCATCCAGAACGCCATCAGCGCCGCGCCGGGATCGTTCCTGCATCGCGTGTTGTCGCAGCGCACCAGTGACGCCAAGAAAATCGACCGCCTGTATCTGGCGGCACTCAGCCGGCATCCGACACGGCTCGAATCCGGCGTCGCGTTGCGGGTGATTCGGGCCACGCCGAACAAGGTGGAAGCGTACCAGGACCTGTTCTGGGCGCTGTTGAATTCCAACGAGTTCATCTTCATCCATTGACCCGCACGCGGCCCCTGCGCCGACGGCGGGCCATGCCGACGCCGGCTCGCGGCGCGGGTCCGTGGGTCGAAAACAAGACGGCGACAGACGCGACCGCGAACCGGACGGTCGAAGACTCGGAACGACGAAACCGGCGAACATCCCACTGCGAAAGGGCGAAACGATGGCACGCAAGGCACCAGGATCGATGACGCGGCGGCACTTCCTCAATCACCTCGCCACGGCTTCCGCGACATTGCCGACGCTGGAATTCATCGCACACGTGCAGGCACATGCCGCAGACCTGAAGAAGCGCCAGAAGGCCTGCATTCTGATGTGGATGGGCGGTGGTCCGCCGACCATCGACATCTGGGACCTGAAGCCCGGCTCGAAAAACGGCGGGGAATTCAAGCCGATTCCCACCAAGGTTCCGGGGATTCAGATCTGCGAGCACATGCCCAAGACCGCCATGGTCATGGACAAGCTCTCGCTCGTCCGCTCGATGAGCACCCGCGAAGCCGATCACGGCCGCGGACGGTACTTCATGCACACCGCGTTCCGGCCGAACCCGACCGTCGTGCACCCGACGTTCGGTTCGGTGGTCAGCTTCGAACTGGGGCGGAAGCGTCCGGAACTGGAAATCCCGGCGTTCATCTCGGTCAACGCCCCGAGCGGAAGCCCCGGGTTCCTGGGAGCCGCACACGCACCGTTCGTGGTGGACTCCAACGGCCGCATCCGCAATGCGCAATTGGCCGGCGACCGCAACCGGCTGATGCGCCGGTTGGAAATGCTCACGGTCATCGAGAAGAACTTCATCAACTCCAACCGCGGCGAACTGCCGCTGGCCCATCGGGATATCTATAAGAAGGCCGTCAACCTGATGGTCTCCAAACAGATGGAAGCGTTTCGGGTCGACAAGGAGGACCCCAAGACGATCGAAATGTACGGAAACAACAACTTCGGCCGCGGGCTGCTGATGGCTCGTCGACTGGTCGAAGTGGGGGTCCCGTTCATCGAAGTCGGAATGGGCGGCTGGGACCTGCACCAGAACGTGTTCAACACGCTGCGTGACCAGCGCTTGCCGATTCTCGACCAGGGGATCGCGGCACTCGTTCAGGATCTGACCGACCGCGGAATGATCGATGACGTGGTACTGGTCTGGATGGGCGAGTTCGGACGCACGCCGCGCATCAATCAGAATGTCGGACGCGATCACTGGGCCGCGAGCTGGACCGTAATGATCGGTGGCGGTGGGCTGAACAACGGCCAGGCCATTGGCGCAACCGACAAGGACGGCGTGGCATGCACGACGCAGACGTATTTGCCCGGTGATATCTGGGCCACGGTCGCCCACGCGTTGGGCATCCCCACCACGACGGTACACACCTCGAAACGCGGTCGGCCGATGAAGCTCGCAAACGGCGGAACGCCCATCAAGGAATTGATCGGGTGATCTGTCCTCCGGAGTGACGCTGCCGGAACGGGCGTTTCGGCCGTCCGCGGCAACGCACGGATTTCGACGAGGACGCGACGGCCGGCCCGCCAACGCGGGTACGGCCGTCGATGTTTGCGGTCGACGCGAACGGCGGCCGCAGCGGCGACGCCGAGCGCTTCGGAAAGCCGGGAGTCGGACCGGAGCCGGGAAATACGGACGAAAGGTCGGATTCGGTGCTGCTGGACGACGTGGATCAGGCGGGTGCGCCGCTTTCGGACGAGGCGATCCCGGCTGTAGAAGCCGTGGACGGAGCGCCGCAGGCGAGCGCTCCGGATGACGACACGTCTGCCAGCGAAGTGACCGAGGAATTCGTCCGGTTGTTCACGAAGTATCAGCGGCGGATTTTCTTGTTCATTCTCGCTCAGGTCGGCAATCCAACCGAGGCCGAAGACCTGCACCAGCAGACTAACCTCGTGTTGTGGACGAAGTTCTCGCACTTCAAACCCGGCACGAATTTCCTCGCCTGGGCCATGAAGATCGCGCGGTACGAGATCCTGCGTCGCCGCGCCCGATTGAAATCCGAGCGAACGCTGTTCAGCGAAGAATTCCTCAACGCGGTGGCCGAGGAAATCGAAGACAGCGTGGACTATCTGGAAGCGCGGCGGGCCGCTCTGGCGGAATGCCTGAAGAAGCTGCGCCCCAGGGATCGCGAGTTGATCGAACAGCGGTACGCCCCCGGTGCAACCGGCAAGGCGGTGGCTGAACGCCTGGGCCGACCGCTGAACGCCGTGTATCAGTCTCTGGGCCGCATCCGCCGGGCGTTGCACGAATGCATCAGCCGTCGATTGTCGGCGGAATACGATCGAGGTTGAGCCATGACGCGCGGAAAGATCCCGCCCCCCACCGATCCCTCCCGGCGGCTGCTGGAACTGGCAGACCGCATGTTCGAAACGGGACTCAGTGCCGAGGAGCGCGGGGAGCTGGAGCAGCTGGTGCTCCGATCCGCCCGGCTCCGCCGTCTGTACGTCGAATACGTGGATCTGCACGGCACGCTGTATTGGGACGCCGTCCAGGGCAATGCTCTGCGCATGCTGGCCGGGACATCGCGCGCCGCCGTCGCTTCGGCGTACGGAACGGCGGGCTGTGATGCGGAATGTGAGCCGGAACTCCACACTCCGACCGTCCCCGCTGCTGCGCACCGACGTCGGTTTCCGGTCCGTTGGCTGGTTGCGGCGTTGTTGGTTTTGGCCGTGACGTTGTGGAGCGTCTCGTTCGACCGACTGGGGCGTGCGCGGCACGTTGTGAACACCCCGTCCGCCGCGCCGGCCGGTGGGAAGCCGGCACCCGACCAGCCTGGCATTCCCGACGTTCGCACACCGACGATCGCGCGCGACCAGCTTCCGACGGACCGCCGGCCCCCCACCGGTCACCCGATGCACGTACCCTCGCAAGCGCCGGATCTGTTGAGCGTGCCGCGAGGACGCCGCGTCGCTGCACGCGGAGCGGACAACGACGGATCCGTCCCGGCGTCGTCGAAACGCTCGCCGAACGAACCGGCGGCGCCCCCAACAAAGGCCATGGCGAACGTGGCCCACACCGGCTCCGATCCCGCGTCCCCCGAGCCGCCCGATGGTCCGCCGCAGCGGCCGGCCCCAACCGCCGTTTCGATCTCGTCCGTCGTTCGGCTGATCGATCAGCGGATCGCAGCCGGCTGGCGAGAGGCCGGAGTCGAGCCTTCCCCGGTTGCGGACGACGCCGAATGGTTTCGGCGGCTGCACCTGGATCTGGTCGGTCGGATTCCCTCGCGCGAGCGACTGCTCGCCTTCCTGAAGGACAGTTCGCCGAACAAGCGGCAGCGGTGGGTCGATCGGCTGCTGGACGACCCCGACTATGTCGGACACTGGGCGATGGTCTGGACGAACACGTTGGTCGGACGCACGCCGCGCGGAGATGCCGACCGCGATGCGCTGGAACGTTTCC
>RFHO01000327.1 GCA_003696385.1 Planctomycetota bacterium
GATCCAACGTCCGCACCTGCTCACAACGCGTCGTGTGCGACGGTTCGTGGCGGCGCTGGCCATCGCCCTGTGCGGCTGTGGCGACGCATGGCGTCCGCCACGTCCGATCATCGAAGATTCCCGCGCGGTTACGGCGATCGACCGCTGCGCGGAATGTCACCAGGACATCGTGGCGCGGTTCGCGGAATCGTCCCACCTGCGAACACTCGCGCGTGCCCGCCCGGGAACGGTGGCCGAACGATTTGCCGGACGTTCCATCCAGTTGTCCGACGGGACGCAATTCACCTTTCGCTTCGAGGGCGACACGCTGGTGTGCGACACCTCCTGCGCGGCGGCTCCGGTGCCACTGCACTGGATCTTCGGTTCGGGCCACCACGCACAAACGCCGCTGGCGACCTGGCCGGACGAGTTGGGGCGGCTCGAATCGACGGAATGGCGCGTGTCGTGGTATCCCGACGGTGACCTCGGCAGCACGCTCGGATTCGAGGGGAAAGACCTGGGCGAACGGTCCGGGCCGTTGTGCATGGGAAACCCGCAGGATCGGTTCCAGACGCGGCAATGTTTCGCCTGCCACAGCACGCTCGTGCCCGAACGCGACGGCGTCATCGACCAGTCCGGGATCGTGCCCGGCGTGTCCTGCTCGCGCTGTCATTTCGAAGCCGTCGGCCATGCCACGGCACAGCAGAACGGCGGCGACCGCGATCCGATCGAAAAATGGAGCGATCTGAGCCCGTCGGAAGCCATCGGTCGCTGTGGCGAATGCCACCGCCGGGCCGACCAGTTCACGCCGCAGGAACTGACGCCGTCGAACCGGTTGCTCGTGCGATTCGCCCCCGTCGGTCTGGAGCTGAGCGCCTGTTTCCGCAGCCAGACGTCGCCCTCCGCTGACGGTTCCGCGCCCGGGTCGGCTTCGGCCGCGAAAGGCAAGTCCCGCCCCACCGCTGCGCTGGTCTGCACCAGTTGCCACGACCCGCATGCGCCGCAGCAGTTCGACAGGGCACGGGCTTTGCGTGTCTGTCACCGATGTCACGTGCAAGGCGAGGATGACGATTGCCCCGCCGAACCGGCCACTTCGGATTGCCTTCGTTGCCACATGCCGAAGGTCGCCATTCATCCGAAGCTGCGCTTCACCGACCATTGGATCCGGGTGCACCGCGAGCGGCCCCGGACGCCCCCGGCCGCCGTCCTCCATCGACCGGCCGGCGCGGCATCGATCCCCTGACAGCCGCGCCGAATCGCCCCGTCGGCGGCCGCAGATGTGCGGACGGTGCTCTCGCGACGAGACTTGGCCCCGCCGCGCCGACGCGACACGGCCGACACGCGAAAACGCGGCGGACACGATCCGGGTCGCGACTGCTCAAAGCGTGGTGTCGGTCAGCGCGGAGGCCAGCGCGTCCTCGAGCACGGCGTCGCTGAAGGCAAATCCGGCAGCCAGCAGCTTTTCCGGATACACCCGCTGGCTGGCCAGCAACAGTTCGTCGGCCATTTCGCCCAGTACGATGCGGGCCACGAACGCCGGCAGGGGAAACACCGTCGGACGGTGCAACGCCCTTCCCAGAGCTTCGGTGAATACGCGGTTGGTGACCGGTTGCGGCGCGACGAAGTTCACCGGTCCTTCCAGGGCATCGGTCTGCTGCGCGAAACGAATCGCGTTCACGACGTCGCGCCTGGTGATCCAGCTCCAGTACTGTCGCCCCTTCCCGACGCGACCTCCCAGACCGAGACGAAATGGCGTCAGCATCTTCGCCAGGGCTCCGCCCGCCGCCGAAAGTATCATGCCGAACCGCATGCAGACGACCCGCACCCCGCGCTCGGCCGCTGCCAGCGCTGCGCGTTCCCAGTCCCGGCAGACCCCGGCCAGAAAGCCTTCGCCCGGCGGGCTGTTCTCGGTCAGTTCTTCGTCGCCGCGGTCACCGTAGTAACCGATCGCCGACGCGGACAGCAGCACGCGCGGCGGCCGTTCGGCCTGCAGCATCCGCTCCACCAGCAGCTCCGTGCCCCGCACGCGGCTGTCACGAATCCGCTGCTTGACCCGCTGTGACCACCGCCGTGCGGCAATGTTCTCACCGGCCAAGTGCACCACCAGATCGACATCCTCGAAGACATCCGGAGCCAGACGCCCCCCCTCGGGATCCCAGTGCGCTTCGTCGTCCGCCAGCGGCTCGCCGCGCACCAGCCGCACAATCTGATGACCGTCTGCGCGGAACGCCCGCACGACAGCGGAACCAACCAGCCCGTGCGATCCAGTTACGACGACGCGCGACATCGCAGCCTCTCCTCACTCGAACGCATCGGCCCGGACAGCGCCTTGCGTGACCGCCTACGGACGACTGCGTTGGCGATCCGCGTCTCACCCACGCGCAACGGCGGCCCGCGCAGCCACCGGCACGCCCGTTTGCGCAGCGAGCCGCGTTCGCGCTTTCCCGGATGGCCGAGCGGGCCGGGCCATTCTCGCACGTCGCCGCCACCGCCGCTATCGTGCGCGACACACAGCGTCCCTCTGCACCGGAGCACGAGTTTCCGCTCGCGTCCACCTGCGGCCTTCTTCCACGGACTGCCGCACGCGGACCACTTGCACGCCGATCACGAGCCCGCGACCGTTCCGGCGGCACGCTCCGCGGGACGTGGCCCGGAAGGCACAAAGAACGATGCCGGAACTTCCCGAAGTCGAGACGATGGTCCGCGGCATTCGACCGGCCGTCGAAGGCCGCACGATCGTGCGCGTCGAGCGTGTCCGCTGCGCGTGCCGTCCGTTGACACTGCGCCCGCCCTGGCGCACGCTGAAGCGGCAACTGGAGGGCCGCCGTGTCGAACGCGTTCGCCGGGCGGGCAAGCGCATCGTCTGGGACCTCGACGACGGATGTGCCCTGGTCATCGAACCCCGGATGACCGGATTGGTAGTGCTCGACGATCCCCCCGATACCGCGCACCTGCGGTTGAAGTTCGAGCTGGAATCCACGCCGCAAGGCACGCGGACCCGCGTGTGGTTCTGGGATCGGCGCGGGCTGGGGACGGTCTCGCTCCTGGATGCGCACGAGCTGTCGCGGACTCTGGGGCCCGGCCGTCTGGGCCCCGATGCACTCCGGTTGACGGCCGACGACTGGCAGCGGATCTGCCACGGACGCCGGCAAGCCATCAAGACGCTGCTGATGGACCAGCGGAAGGTGGCCGGCATCGGGAACCTGTACGCATCGGAAATCCTGCACGAGGCGCGGATCCACCCGTGCACGCCGGCGGGCGTGCTGAAGCGCCGGCAACTGCGACGGCTGGCGGACGCCGTGCGCCGCGTGCTGCAGGAAGCAATCGAACACGAAGGCTCGACGCTGGGCGACGGCACGTATCGCACGGCGCTGAACGCACCGGGCCGGTACCAGAACCTGCATCGCGTGTACGGGCGCGCCGGTGAACGATGCGCTCACTGCCGGAGGGGACGCATTCGCCGGATCGTGCAGGCACAGCGGGCGACGTTTTATTGCCCGGTCTGCCAGCGTCCGCCTCGCAGTGCCGCCGGCGTTTCGCTGCCATGACGTCGCTGAGTCGGCATCGATCAGCCGCCACAGAGACGTAAAGCGTTGCTCGCCTGCATCGATCGAAGCATCGCCGTCACGTGCCGCTTTTGAGGAAACCGAACAGCCCGCGCCGCGACGACTTGCCTTTCGTGCCCTGTTCTTCGGCCTCCGCAGCAAACTTTTGCGCCAGCTGATCGATGGCACGGGTCACCCGCGCCCGAGGAGCGTGCTTCAGCAGCGGAATGCCGTTGTTGCGGGATTCGACCATCGTAGCGTAGTCGTTGGGGACCTCCGCGAAAATCTCCCGACCGATGGTTTCGACCGCCTTGTTCAGGCTGATCTGCGAATCCTCCAGTCCCATGCGGTTGACGACGACGCGCGTCTTGTCCGCCAATCCGTCGAATTCCTCGAAGTACTGCAGCACGCGGACGACATTCCGGATCCCCGGCAGATCGAACTGTGTCACCAGCAGGATCTCATCCGAAACTTCCAGCGCCGACAGTTCCATCTCGCCGTAGCCCTTGCTCAGATCCAGCAGGACGTGCGAGAACGTGGCCTTCAACAGAGCCAGCACGCGGCGCAGGGCTTCGGGCGTGATGCTGGGCCGATCGGCCAGATGCACCGGCCGCGGCAGCAGATAGGCTCCGCAATCGTGCCGCGTCAGTGAGCGTTTCAGCAGGGCGTAATCGAGCCGGTCGATGTTGTCGACCACGTCCTGGATCGTGTAATCGGGAATGATGTCCAGCCACACGTCCGCATCGCCGAGGGCCAGATCGAGGTCGAGCAACACCACGTTGTGCTTCTGGTCCTGGGCGAGCGAACAGGCCAGATTCACGGCCAGCGACGTGCAGCCCACGCCGCCGCTGGCGCCGATCACGCTGATCAGGCGGCTGCGCACATTTTCCACGTCGTCACCGCCACGCTGAAACTGCTCGATCCGTTCCAGAGCATCCAGGAAGTCGTCCAGCTTCAGCGGCGCGGGAAGGAATTCCTTGGCGCCGTGCCGCATCGTCTGCAGGATCAGGCTGCCCTCCTGCGAGCTGCTGATCACGAACACGTGCGTCCCCGGACAGGCCGACACCACCTCCGAAATCAAAGCCAATCCCCGTGCGGTGTCCGCGTCGAGATTGATGATCGCAATATCCGGCTGGGCCTGGGTGAGAACGTCTACGAAGTATTCATAGTTCGAACACTCCGCTTCCAGCCAGATGCTCTCGATCCCCAGCAGGAGATTCTTCGTCGCCTGGCGCGAGGCATCGCGCGGATCGACGATCGCAACGCGTACCACTCGGTTCATCGAAACGATCCTTCATTGCCGCTGGCACTGCTCCGGAACCGGAACACAGCGAACCACCACGATCCGCGGCGGCCATACGTATCACATTCGATCGTTGCCTTCTCGATCGACCGGCTCCGCGCCGGCCCCACGCTCATTCGGGGATCCCGATCAAGCCGGGTCGGGCCGACGGTGCACTTCCCGTCCGGCTGCCGGGGTCACGATTCAGCAGCCGCGGCCTCGGACGCCCGGCGGATGGAACACTGCGTTCCGTTGCTCCCGTCGGCTCGACGGCGTCGAAGGGCGAACCCAGTTCCTCACCGGCTTCAGCGGGCACCACACGCCGATCCGCATGCGGTTTCGGAAGCGGTGCCGCCAAGCGAATACCCGGGCTGCTCTGCAACGGCTCAGGCGTCAGCAGCCGGACCGTTTCTCTGGCACCGGAGCGATCGCCGGCGGCCGCCTGGTCGTATTCGTACGCCGCTCCGTGCGGGCAGAATCCGTTTGCCGCGCCGCTGAAGTTGCACGTCGCACACGGACCGCCGTAGCTGGGAACTTCCAACATTCCGTCGAAATATAGCTCTCGATCGGTCGGCGAGTCGGTGTACAGGCCCGGCCCGCCCTGCGGCACCTGATCCCGATCCATCGGCGCCACCAGCTCGGGTGTCACCAGGATCACCAGCTCCGTTTCCACGTCGTCGTGCCGCACCTTGCGGAAGGCGGCTCCCAGCCACGGAATCTCTCCGAACAGCGGAATCTTGCTGGACTCGGCCGTCTGCCGGCTCGAGATCAGGCCGGCGATCATCAACGTCTGGCCGAACTGCATTTCGACCTCGGTATTCACGCGGCGGACGGTCAACGCCGGAACGGTGATCCCGCCGACTTCGATCGAATTGGAAAAGTCGCGTTCGCTGACTTCCGGTTGCAATTGCAGCCGCAATCGGCCATTGCCCAGAATCATCGGCACGGCCTCCAGACGCACACCGAACTGCCTCCATTCGATGCTGACCGTTCCCAGACTCTGCGGAACCAGAATCGGGAATTCGCCGCCGGAGAGCATCGTCGAGGGCCGGCCGTTGGTCGTCACCATCTCCGGCTCGGCGAGAATCTTCAGCAACGACTCGTCTTTCAGCGCGTCGAAAAACCCGTTGAAGATGTTCGAATCGCCGATCACCCCAAACGCCATGGCGGCATTGGACAGCGAGGACGTCGCGAAAGTCACCCCCGGCACGCCCGGCTTGAACGGCGAACTGATGTCCCCGACCTGGACGAGCTGCCCCGGCGTACTGGTCGCAAACCCGTTGCGGTTCGCGTACAGGAAATTGAAGCCCATGCGGCGGATCTTCGACCGCTGGACTTCCATCACCTTGACCTTCAGCAACACCTGCTGAACGCCGCCCACCCGCATCTGGTTGATCACGTTGGGATACAGTTGCTCGGCGATCTCGACGATCTGATTGATGTGCTCGGGCTGATCGACCCACCCCCGCAGAACGATGCTGTCCTGGATCTTCAACGCCTCGACCGACGCGGTGGGGAAACGGTTGTCGATGATCGCCTGCAGGTGCCGCGCATCCCCCTTGACGAAAACCTCGACGTGATACGTCTTTCCACTTTCATCGGTGATTGCCAGCGTCGTCACTCCCTGCGCTTCGGCCAGCACACGGATTTGGTTCGGCGACAAGGCCGTCACGGTGAGAATCGTGGGATCGAAACCGTCGACGCGTTTGATGCGCTGTTCCAGCTCGATCGTGCGGGCGAATTTCTCGATGATCTCGACGCGTGTGCGTCGACGCCGCACGTGGAGGACGCCCGTCGCCTCCCCCGCATCGGGCGTGAGCGGACCGCCCGCAGGCTCGCCGACAGCCCCCGGTTGCTTGCGTGCCTCCTCCTCCGCCCGCGGTCCCGTTTCTGCCGCCCGCGGTTCGGCCCCTGCCGCGCGCAGATCGGATGACGTCGCGGGAGTCGGCGGCTCAAGCGGGTTCGGCTGTATCGCGGCGGGGGCAGGCAAGGGCGTCTGTGGAACGTCCTGCGCCCAGATCGGTTGCCAGCTCAAGACCGCGGCCAATCCGATCGAACACCAAGGCCCGCGCAGTCGCAATTTGGGAAATGCCGGCATCCTTGCACCTCTGACGTGATTCGACTCCGGGAATCCTTCCTCGGTGAGGCTGACACACGCGGTCGCGGTCGCCGTCCTGTTCCGCACCACTCGGTCTGTGCGGGTCTGTCAAAGCCGCGACAAGCGGCCCGCCTCGCTGCAGTCCGCCCCCGACCCGTGCCGCTTGTTCGCGATTGGCCTATGTCCTTCGTAACGCTCGTGGCATCGCCGAACTCCGCAGCATGCAGCCGTCGGCGAACCATTCGCCTCCCTTCTCGGTCTTCACGGCTCGCCGTGCCCACCCGGTCCATCGGATTCGGCGCCCGGTCCCACACGTGCGGGCTCAGCCGCTTCCGGCGTCTCTTCCTCCGTCCCTGCGAAGAACGACTTCAGCAATGTCCCCAGCAGGCTCGCCGACTGGCCGACGGGCACGGGCGGCGCCGTCGGGCGGGCGGGCGCCGTCACCTCACCGCCAACCGGCCTCGCGGCTGCAGGGAGCGCGTCGGCCTCGCCCGGCACGGCAGCGTCCGTCGTCTCCAAAGGCAACTCCACCTCTTCCACGGTTTTCTGATCGCCCGCGAAGATTTCGATCTTCCACGTCTTGGGACGTTCCGGCACGACCGGGACCACCGGTGCGGTGTTCCGATCCAGGAAGTTTTCCAATGCCGGCGTTCCCTTCGAACCGGATGGTTCGGCCGGATCCTGTTGTTTTTCCAGTTCGGCGCGTGCACCGGCAGGGACGTCACCGATGCCGCCGAGCTTTTCGCGTTCCCATTCTTCCAGCCGTTCGGCGAAGGATCGATGCTTGTTCCTGGTCTGATCACCCGGCCGCCGCATCATGATGTGCAGGCGTCCCATCGTTTCCGCCCGTTTCAATTCCATGGCCTGTTCCGGAGTGACGAGCAGCGAAATCACCTTGCCTTTGGCTCCCTTTTCGTCCGTGGTCGCCTCCAGCCGGTTGTCCACGGCAATCACCTCGATGTCCTCCAGCACGGTGAGGACCTCCGTGCCGACACGTTTGTTCGGGGACTGGAACGTCACCATCACATCCACGCGGTTGCCGGGCTGCAGCAGACCGCCGGCGCTCATCGTGGCGTCGACTTCGACCGAGATCAGCCGCATTCCGGGCGGAATGTCGCTGGCGACGCCGAACACACCCGGCTCGCCCAGCTTGGCCTTCATGATGGTTTCTCCCGGAACGGCGGTCGCCATCAGGGCCCGGTTCTCGTACTCCTCCTTTTTGGTCACTGCACCTTCCGGAATCGCACTCAGCGGCACCCGCTTGAATGCGGTATTCGAGTCGTTCAGCGGAGTGCCCGGGCGGATTTCCGCCGTCGCGATCAGCATCTCGCCCATCGGCTCGGCCGGCCGGCTGTTCGACAACGCCTCCTGGTAGCCCAGCATTGCCAACAGGCCACAGCCGATGGCCACCACGATCAACAGCAGGGAACTGGATTTCATCACAACGCCCCTTTATCACCTGATCGGCATCCGGTGTTCCGGTTCTTCAACCTATGCGGGTTCTATTGGCTGGGAAGACCATTCCGGTTTTGCCGGCTGTCACGGCCTTCCGGCTGTCTGCGCAAGCTGTCACAACAGGCCCGAGTAGAGAAAATAGGCAATCGAGCCGATGCAGATGGGAATGCCATAGGGCAGCAGCATCATCCGCGGCTTGCGCTCGGCCGCCAGCTCCGAAAGCTTGCGGGGATCGCGAATGGTCATCCACTCGAAGGAGATCGCCAGCAGATTGGCGTAGTGCTCCTTCAAATCGCCCCGCCACCACATCATGACCAGGGCCATCAGCCCTCCCAGGATGGCCGACACGCAAAAGGCGTAAACCGTCGTCGTCGGCCCCAGCCACGCCCCGATGCCAGCCATCAGCTTCACATCGCCGGCGCCCATGCCGCCGACCGCATACAGCGGCAACAGACAGCCCAGCCCCACGAACGTTCCCGCGATCGCCGCGACGAATCCGTGATCCCAATCGCCCCAACCGCCCACGGCTGCGTTGTAGATCAGTCCGCTGAGCACCATCGGGAAGGTGATCCAGTTGGGCACCCTCAGTTGTTTGCCATCGATGTACGCCGAAACCACCAGGACCAAGCACACCAGCTTGACCGGCCAGTTTTCCAGCAGCAATTCCGTCCAGTTCATCATTCAGCTCCGGTTTGCTGGGACACCATCGGAGGGAACCGGTGACGTCGTGTTCGTGTTCGATGATCGGCCGCATGTGGCTCGCCGGAACTCTCCGGCCATGCCCGCCAGGATCCTTCCGGCCAACCACGGCGGCAAAACAAACGTCGCATTGCGGACGGAGCAGCAACGTGTCCCGCAATGCGACGACTGGTATCTCCGGCGGACCCCGACCCCAGACGCGTTCCCAACGTGGAACGCAGCACCGGGAATCAGGCGTGGGGCGCCGGCCCGTGCGTGAGCGTAAGCACGCTCCATCCCGCCACGATCAACATGATGAACTGCACCAGCCAGTCGCCGGACAGCTCGACCCAGAACGGAAACATCGCGTTACCCTCGCACGTCGGACCGACCCCACGTCGCCGCCACGCCGGACCGCTCGCTCTCACCCGAAAAAACACCAGTCGCAGCAGCGGCCGGCGGTTCGCTGCGGATCATGGCCCGGCGACGAGACCAACGGCCTCAGGCGGCAACGCGACCACCACGAAGGCACGCCGGTCTCGTCGTTGTGAGCCATCAAACCGGACAACCCGTCAGACGTCGGCAACCGACGCTGATCAGTTGCCACTGCCGCCGCTGCCGCTGAGCGTCGAATTGACCGAGTTGAACTTGTCCTTGGCCGCGTTACCCAAATTCGTGATCGTCGCGGCACAGACGACGATGATCAGAGCGAGCATCACCGCGTATTCGACCGCCGTCGGCCCGTCCTCGGAAACCAGAAACCGCTTCACACTGTCCATGAACGTCTTCATCGCTTCGTCCTCTCGTAAAGACACGAACCCATGATTCGGCCGCTGCCTCGGCCCCCCAGCACCTGACGTGCAGCGGCACCGCACTGCAGCCATTGCAGCGCTTCCCGCTCCGGTTCCGTGCGGCGTGCCATTGAACCGGCGGCCGCTCGGCTCACAGCCCCGTCGCCGCACACGCCCCGGCGAATTGCCGATGCGCCACCGTAGCTAGCATCCGGTGGTGCGGCGTGCGACGAGTGCCGCACGTTCCGTGAGCACGCAAAGCTAGGTCGCACTCGGGGGGTGTCAAACGCCTTTTGGAAACCCTGCGTGTTTTCGCAGTCCCCCAAGGCCGGCAGAAAGGTCCGATTGAAGCGATTGTGCCGATTTGAGTGTTCGTCGCCGCAGCGCGGATGCTCAGGAACCGCCACTGGAGCCGGTCACCGACGCGGATGGCTCAAAGAAAAACGAGCGAATGGCGGCCAGCCGTCGAAAAAGAACGCCGGACGATCCCGGACGCGACGGCTCGTCGGACGCGAAAGGGCGATCTGCGGTCGCCAGGACTCTACCCATGCAAGGGATCCGGCGTTCGCCGGCGTTCGCCCCCAACCGCACCGTGCCTCCCAACGGCACGAGTCTGTGCAGAACACGGCGGCGAGACGATGGTCCACCCGCCGCTCGATGGTCACAGAAATCGACAAGCGCGCAGTCTTCCCGCAGCGGTCGCGAACGACCACCGTTCCCCTTCCAGCGCCTCGAAAGAAGAGTGAGCTTCCCGGATAATCTCATCGGCGCGCAGGTCCGCCGACTTGACGGATTCTGCGGATTCTGCCGGTCACAGGTGCGCGCCATCGCCCCCACACGTTTCGCGTGGCCAGAGGGATTGTCGATGCCGAAGCTCAATCTCGCCCCCATCCGGCTGCGGTCGGCTGCCTTCACACCGGCACGTCGGGCGTATGCCGTCGCTCTCGCGGTGGCCTGCTTCGCGGCCCCGGCGCACGTGCAGCCCCCCACCCCGGCCGCCGAGCCACCCCCGTCGGTTGCGACCGCTGGTGCCGATCCGGCCGACACCACGCCCGCCGTGGGCGGATCCGCGGCCCGAGACGCGAGCGGCGATCATCCGGCATCCCCGACGCTCGATGCCCTGCTCCGCCGCTTCGTCGCCGAGTTCGTCGAAATCACTCCGGGAACGGGTCGGTTTCCACGCACTTTCGTTATGGGCCGCGACGACGGACCGGTCACCGAACGGCCCGCCCACCGCGTACGGATGTCCCGGCCGTTCGCCATCGCCAAGTACGAAACGCCGCAGAATCTCTATCAGGCCGTCATGGGTACCAATCCCAGCCGTTGGAAAGGGCCGCGCAACGCCGCCGAAATGATGACCTGGCACGAAGCTCGCACCTTCTGTGAACGCATCACCCGGATATTGCGAGACAGAAAGTTGATCGCGGCGGACGAACACATCCGACTGCCGACGGAAGCGGAGTGGGAATACTGTTGCCGGGCCGGGACCACCACGCTCTACAGCTTCGGCGACTCCGCTCAGAACGACGGCGACGTCGGCCCGAAAGCGGGCATCCTCGACCGCTACGCCTGGCATACGGGCAACGCCGCCGGAAACGACCCGCCCGTGGGTGCACTACGGCCCAACAAGTGGGGCCTGTTCGACATGCACGGCTATCTGTGGGAAATGACCGAGGACGACTGGTTTCCCGATTACGCCACCGGACCGTCCGACGATCGACCAAGGAAACGACGGTCGGAACGAACAGACCAGGCGAACGCCCCGAAAGCAGTGAACCGATCGGCAGATCCTTCATCACGCCGCATCACCATCCGAGGCGGCTCGTGGCGTGACCGCTTCGACCGGCTGACCTCCACCGCCCGGACGGCCTTTCCCATCGATGCGCGGAGCGACGCCGTCGGATTCCGCTGCGTGCGCTCGCGGCGTCCGCCCTCGCGTCGAACGCCGTGACCCGCGGCCACGAGACCGCTTGCGGTTGCCCTTGCCGGACGCGTAATTTGCCGAAACCCGACGGACCAGTCGCTGATATACTTCCAGCAGCCGTACGGCGCCGGCCCTGTAGCGGATGACGGCGGGGCGGCTGCGAACACGCCCCGCGGAAGCTACCACTGCACTGTCACCGGACACGGAATCGAAACGCAGCGGTCAGACGGCACATCGATACAGCCACCGGGAACCGCACCCATGAACGGCTCGCCTTCACCGGATACAGCTCCGTCCCCTTCGTCGGGCCGCCGGGACGACACGTCCGTCTCCGAGGCCCCACGGGTGTTCGCCGCCGAACTCGTCTCCGACGCACTCGGGTCAGGTACTGCAGCACACACCGCCGAAGCCTCCTCTGCGGTCACTCCCGCGAACGTCGTTCCACCGGGCGCCACCGGATCTGATTCTGATTGCACGTCGGTCACCGGCGTTTTGCCGGCCGCGCCCGGCGACCGCATGGACCACGACGACGCGCGCGACCCCTCGTACGCGGGCGCGCCATCGATCGTTACCGCCGAAATCGTCGGAGTGCCTTTTCCCGAGCGGATACCACCGTTCCCGAATCCGTTTCGCCACCCACTGCAGGCCCTCGTGTGGCTGTGCCGGCTGGGCTATCGGCTGACGGCGATCGTCATGTTCCTGGCGGTTTGCTCGGCCGTCCCCTTGTTGAACTTCTTTGCGCTGGGATGTCTGCTCGAAGCGGAAGGGCGGATGGGCCGCAGCGGCCGTCTGCGGGACGCGTTTCCGCTGTGGGACGTCGCGCGGCGGGCTCTGGACATCGGAATCGGTGTGGGTGTGTTCCTGCTCGGACTGAAGCTGCTCGCATCGGCGGCGGCGGACGCACAACTGATCGCGCCGGGTTCACCGACGGCCGCGTTCTGGCTGCGGGTTCCCCGCGTGGCCGCTCCGTTGGTGGCCGTCCACATTCTGCTCGCACTGGCGCGCGGCGGCACGTTGAGCTGCTTTTTCCGGCCGCTGAAAAACATCACTTGGTTCGCCGGCCACGTATGGCGGGGGACGTACTGGGCGACCGCTTCGGCCGCGGTGGACTCGTACTTTCGCGCGTTGAACGTCTGGCCTCGCTTCTGGCTGGGGGTGAAGGGCTTCGTCGCCGGACTGGCGTGGCTGTTCATACCGACGGCCCTGCTGAGCGTGGTTCGCGACATCGAACGTCCCGAACAGTCGATCCCCACACTCTTGGGCGGTGTGCTGCTGATGTGCGTGCTCGGCTGGATGCCGTTTTTGCAGGCCCATCTGGCCGCCGAGAACCGTCTGCGAGCCGGCTTTGCGTTGGGTCACGTTCGCGAGCTGCAGCGCCGAGCCCCGTTCGCCCACCTGATCGCCGTACTGGTCACGCTGTTGTTGGCGCTGCCTCTTTACCTGTTGAAGATCAAGCTTCCGCCGCAGGACGCTTTGTGGATGCTGGCCATCGTGTTCATCGCCAGCATCTATCCGGCGCGAATCGTGGTCGGTTGGGCCTATCATCGCGCACTGGCGCGGTCACGGCGTGCCTGGTTCGGCTGGCGCTGGCTGTGCCGTGGAGCGCTGATTCCACTGCTGGGCCTGTTCGTGCTGCTGCTGTTCTTCACACAGTGGATCGACGAGCACGGGAGAGCGACTCTGTTCGAACATCACGCGTTCCTGCTGCCGATCCCGCTGTGATCCGCCAACGTGGACGCATCGCGCCGTGTGGCTCGGCTTCGCGGAATATCTACACGCAAGCCGCGCGGCACGACACGCGGCGAAGCACTTCGAAGGACCGCGTGAAACTCC
Organism: Planctomycetota bacterium; assembly: GCA_003696385.1. GTDB lineage: Bacteria > Planctomycetota > Planctomycetia > Planctomycetales > Planctomycetaceae > J052. The sequence continues at coordinate 13,586 of RFHO01000327.1, forward strand.
AGGGGAAGATTCGACCGCGGGCAGCCCCGCCTCCCGTTGGTGGTTCATGACGCGTCCAGGTCGATCCGGTACAGCCGCAGCGCATTGCTGATCACAGAAACCGAACTGAAGCTCATCGCCGCCGCGGCGATCATCGGGTTCAACAGCGCCCGCATCCCGAAGAACGGAACCAGCACCCCCGCTGCGATCGGGATGCACACGGCGTTGTACCCGAAGGCGAAAACCAGATTCTGGTAGATGTTGCGAACGACGGCCCGGCTCAGCACGAACGCACGGGCGATGCCACGCAGATCACCGTGCAGCAACGTCACGTCCGCGCTTTCGATGGCGATATCCGTTCCCGTCGCCATCGCGATCCCCACATCGGCTTCCGCCAGTGCCGGCGCATCGTTGATCCCGTCGCCGGCCATCGCCACCACGTGCCCGGTGCGTCGCAGTGCGCGGACGCGGTCGTGCTTGTCCTGCGGACGCACGCGTGCCTCGAATTCGTCGATTCCCAATTCGCGCGCGACCGCCGCCGCGGTGACCTCGTTGTCTCCGGTGAGCATCACGATCCGCAGCCCCATCCGATGCAACCGCGGCACGGCCTGACGCGCACTCTCCCGCACCGGATCGGCGACCCCCAGCAATCCGACGACACGATCGTCCCGACGGACCCACACGACGCTGTGCGCCCTCCGCCGCAGCTCCGCGGCCCGTTTCTCCAGCGCTTGGGGAATCCTCGCCCCGCCTGCGCTCACCAGACGTTCGTTGCCCACCCATACGGTGTGCCCATCCACCACGCCGCGGACCCCCTCCCCGACCAGCGATTCGAAGTCCCCCGCGGCCGCCGGTTCGAGCTGCCGCTGCCGCGCCGCCTCGACCACCGCCCGCGCCAGCGGATGCTCGCTCAGCCGTTCCACAGCCGCCGCCCACCGCAGGACGTCCTGCTCATCGACCCCCTCGGTCCCCACCACGGCCGTCACCCGCGGCCGCCCTTCGGTCAGTGTGCCCGTCTTGTCGACCACCAACGTGTCCACCCGCCGCATCGACTCCAGCACATCCGCATTCCTGATCAGGATTCCCGCCGTCGCTCCCCGCTCCATTCCCACCGTGATCGACATGGGCGTCGCCAGTCCCAACGCACAGGGACACGCGATGATCAGCACGGCCACGGCATTGATCAACGCATACGCCGCCCGGGGTTCCGGTCCCCAGTGCCACCAGGCGAAGAACGTCACCACGGCGATGACCACCACAGTCGGAACGAACCACGCCGCCGCCCTGTCCGCCAGCCGCTGAATCGGCGGCCGCGACCGCTGCGCCTCGGCGACCCGCGCGACGATCTGCGCCAGAACCGTGTCCGCCCCGACCTTTTCGGCACGGATCCTCAGCGCTCCGGTCTGGTTCACAGTCCCGCCGATCACCGCATCACCGGGCTGCCGCAGCACGGGTTCGGGTTCGCCGGTGAGCATCGACTCGTCGACCGTGCTACGCCCGTCCAGGACGACGCCGTCTACCGGAACCTTTTCTCCGGGCCGGACAATCAGTTCGTCGCCGACCCGCAGCTCCGCCACGGGCACATCCTCTTCCCGACCGTTGCGGAGCCGGTGGGCGACCGGCGGAGCCAGTTCGAGCAGCTTGCGGATCGCGGCCCCCGTCTTGCGCCGTGCCCGCAATTCCAAGGCCTGTCCGAAGAGCACCAGCACGGTGATCATCGCCGCCGCTTCGAAATACACCGGCACGTCCCCGCCGTGCCGGAACGCATCCGGCAACAGATCCGGTGCCACGGTGGCCGCCGCGCTGTATCCCCACGCCGCCATCGTGCCGATGAAGATCAGCGTGAACATGTTCCAACGCAGCGACCACAGCGACGTCCAACCACGGACAACCAGCGGCCAACCGGCTCCGAATACCGCTCCCGCGCTGAGTACGAGCTGAATCCACCGAGACACGCTCGGCGCGATCCAGCGTTCGACGGGAATCCCGATCATCGGCCCCATTGCCAGCACAACCACCGGAACGGCCAGAACGCCGCCCCAGATCGTTCGCCGCGTCATGGCCCGCAGCTCGGCATCGGCAGCCCCATCGTCCCCGACCACCGTCCGCGGTTCCAAGGCCATCCCGCAAATCGGACAGGATCCAGGCTGCGGCTGCTCCACCTCGGGGTGCATCGGACAGGTGTATACCACTCCAACGGCCCCAGCCGCAGGATTCCTCTCCAGCGCCATCCCGCAATGTGGACACGTCCCGGGCGCATCGCTCTCCACACCCGGACACATCGGGCAAAAGTATGCGGCCGACGGCGGGGCCGAACCCACGTGCGACGCCGTTCTCTCAAGCCGTCCTTCGCCGGCGTCCAGCACCGGCAACGGGACGACCGCCCCGTCGTGACAGCATCCAGCGTCACCGCGCCCCACCTCGGCCCTCCGCGCGCCCCCTGCGCCCTCTGCCCCTTGCACGGGTACGCCCGGTGACAATTGCGACGCGCCCGCGCGAGTCGCGGACCCATCTGCTCCCGACGGCGAGGAAGCCAGGAACTTTTCGAGACAGTGCTTACTGCAAAAAAAGAACCGTCGGCCGCGCGATTCCGCGGTCCACGGCGTCCGCTCATCGACGGTCATCCCGCAAATCGGGTCCACCGGCACGATGCCAATCCTCCTTCAGGCCCCACGAGCCAAACCAGTCGGTCCGCCGTCCACAGGACAGACACCGCCGACACGCACCCGCGAAGGCCCTCGGCCTCCGGCCCACGGCGTTCACCCGGCCAACCTGCGCGGCCAGCGACTACGGCAGCACGAACCGAAAGTCCTGCGGATGGACACTCAACACAGGACACGGCGACTTGCGGACGACCTTTTCCGCGACGCTGCCGATCAGAAGGTGCGGTGAAAAGCCGCGACCGTGCGTGCCGATGACGATCAGGTCGACGTCACGGTCGCGCGCAAATCGGACGATTTCGGCAAACGGATGGCCGTGCACGCACGTCCGCTCGATTGCTAAACTCTCCGTATCGAACGCGTCCAGCCACGTTTCCAGCGCGGTTCGCGCGAACGACTCCAGTTCTTCCCGGCTCGGCACGTATCCACCCAATGCCGCAATCGTCGGCAACGGATCCTCGATCACGTGTAACAGGTGCAGGCGAGCCTCGAACTGCCGCGCCAGCTCGACGGAAAACTCCGCCGCACGCAGCGAAGCATCACTGAAGTCGGTCGGATGCAGGATCTGTTTCAGCCGAATCATGGGCGTCCTCGTCGACCCGCCACCCGTTCGGACTCACACGTCCCAGCGCGCGGCCCGGACCGTGCCTTACGCGTGCGTACCGGGCGGCCACGTCCTTCGTCGTCCCCATTGCACACGCATCTCGGACAGATTCCCGGCGCGGCGACGTCTGCGACGGCTTCGCAACTCGACGCGCGCCGACCACGGGCTGATCGTCGCAGTCGACCCCGACGACGTCAACCGCCTCGCTCGATCGAATGCCGCGGATGCCCCGCCGGCACTGCGCAATCGGCCGCCCGAACATGTCCTCCCGTCGAACAAGCGCCGGGCAACGAGCCCTGCCACAGAACGTCGTCGAGCAGAGCTACAGTAATGGAACCTTACCGATGAATGACCATCCCGTCGCCCTGATTACCGGAGGCACGCGCGGTATCGGCAGAGGCATCGCCGACGCTCTGGCCGAACGTGGGTTCGACCTGGTACTCACCGGCCAGCGACCCCATGGCGAAGTCGCAGACATCATCCGCCAGATCAGCGAAGTGACCGGACGGCGGGCCGAATACCTCAGCAGCGATGTCGCCTCTCCGGCAGATCGTTCACAATTGCTGACATTCACCCGCCAGACCTTTGGCCGCCTGGACGTGCTCGTCAACAACGCCGGAATCACCTCCGTCGGGCGTCGCGACATTCTCGACGCCGACGAAGCGTCGTTCGACCGCGTGATGGCCGTCAATGCCAAGGGGCCTTTCTTCCTCACCCAGTCGGTCGCCCGCTGGATGATCGAACAGAAGCGAAACGCCTCGCACTTCCGCGGCTGCATCGTCAACGTCACCTCGATCTCGGCCGAATTCGTTTCGACCAACCGGGGCGACTACTGCATTTCCAAAGCCGCTCTCTCGATGGCGACCCGCCTGTGGGCGGCCCGGTTGGGGGAATTCGACATCCCCGTTTACGAAGTGCGTCCCGGAATCATCCGCAGCGACATGACCGCGGCCGCGAAGGACAAATACGACCGGCTGCTTGCCGACGGGTTGGCTCCGCAGCGTCGTTGGGGCGAACCACGCGACGTCGGCCGCGCCGTTGCCGCCCTGGCCTGCGGCCTGATCCCCTACGCGACCGGTCAGGTGCTCACCGTCGACGGCGGGATGCACATCCCGCGTCTGTGACCCCTCGACCGTCTCCCGGAATGACGTCCACCGCGCCGCCGCGCCCGAAAGCTTCCGGCTCCGGCTTGACCGCGGCACCCGCCGGCGCACCCCCGACGCCGTCGCACATCACGCGCCGAATGCGATCGCAACGACCAGCACGATGGCTACGCACAGCACCCCCAGACACCCGCTCCCCGCCGAGTCAAAGGACGTTTCCACCGGCTCGGTCGCCCCCAACGGCCCCCGGCGTTCCAATTCATCCACGAACCACGTCGCCTCGGCCAGATCACAGCCCGTGGCCTCGCGATACAGGCGGATCGCCTCCAGCCTGTTGCCCAACTGAAGAGCCTCGACGATTTTCAGTCGCGTTTCCGCCGAGATGTCGTCCCAGCCCATTCGCGTCTTTCCTCGCGATCGGCCAGCCATCGCGGCTTCGGATTTGTCCTTCGCGGCACACGATGTACCACGCAGCCAGCTTTCTGCAAACGCCTCCGTTCGCACTTCAGAGCGACAAGCCACCGTTCCTCGCCCCCTGCCATCGCAACTCGGCGGCCCCGCACGGCGGCAACGCGACCACGCGTCGATTCCGCCGCAACGTCGGCGTGGGGGCTTCAGCCGGCACGTGCCGACCGCGCAGGAAAAAAGGCACGCTCCCCTGCGTATGCCAGAAGCGTGCCTTCCAGCGGAGAGAGGGGGATTCGAACCCCCGGTCCCGGTTTCCCAGGACACGGCATTTCCAGTGCCGCACATTCGGCCACTCTGTCATCTCTCCGTCCATTGCCACCGGACCATCCGCGCACCGGTCCGACGACAGCGCACGACGCTATCCGCTCATCCTGACTCTTTGCACCGTGGCGCTCACCATGATGAGGAACACCGCCCGGATGTCAAGCCTCCTTCTTCGCCTTCGAACGTACCTCCAGCCGGCCGTCGTCCTCGCGTTGCCGCCTTCGCGGCCCCCCACCCAACAGCCATCCCTTCAGCGTGTACCACTTCGGCCGCACTCGCGCATTCCACCGCGGCCTTGCCCCCGTGGATCCTCCCGGCCCCGTCCCCGTACGTCAGCTCGCTTCGCCGCCTCCGTCCGCCCGGTCTACCTCGCCCGCACGTCCGCTCCCGCCATGCCGGCTTTACGCCGCCCTCGCCACGCATACGCGTCCCACCCGGGCGTCTCCGTGCTTGTCTCGCGAACGCAATTCCGCTTCCATCAACAGACGTTCCGTGTGAACCACCAAAGCACCGGCAATCATGACCGGCAGACTCTGAAAACTCAGCAACAGCACGGTCGTCAACAAACACGCCAGCATGTGTTCCGCCAACATCCCGGCAAAGTAGATTTCCCGCACGCGCCACAGTTTGACACACAGCCATGCCATCCCCAAGCTCTGCAACACCGCCGCCGGAACTCCTCCGATGATCACCAGACCGAGATACAGAACGTGCACCGTGTAACCGGCGTCCTGCATCATCAGCGCCGCCGACCGCTCTATGCCCAACCCCAACACCACGCAATCTGCCCAGTGCTTTAATGCCACGTTGATCAAATGCCATCGAGTATCGACGGACTGGTCCACCGACGCGGTCCGACGCTGTAAAGTGTTCACAAACGCATCGTAAACACGTTCCGCATGTCCCGAGTACAGTCCAACGCCGATCACGACCATCGTCAACCACGCCACGTGCCACAATACCCGACCCCGCGCCCGATCCTTTCTCAGGTAGTACAGCAGTCCCGGCACGGCCAGCAACACGGATTTGGAAAGCGTCGACGCCATGCCCCCGAACATCATCAGCATCAGCGCCGCTCGGTTCAGCGGACGCCGCACGTACGGCAGCGCGAGAAAACACGGCGTGAGCGCCACCACCAACGTGTTGCAATTCAGCGCCAGCCCTGGAGCTCTATTGAATGCTTCCTGCAATGCCGACCCAAACTCGACCAGCTTCTGTTTGCCAATCTGCGGCAAAAGGTCGGCTCCCTGCCCCATCGCCACCGCACTGTTCACTGCGGCCGAAAGCAGCACGCAGCGCGCGATCACATGGCCGGGCAGCCGAGTGAACGCCGCCCAGCCGAACGGCAGCACGAATCCCCAGATATATATCGCCTGCAGCGTCGCTATGACGCCGCTGTCCGGGTCGACGAGCGTTGACACTACGAAGAAAGGTGCCGCCAGCAGAAATGGAATCTGAAACGAATGCAGCCGTGTCAGCTCGTGAAGATTCAAAGCGATCGCAATCACCAGCAGAACGTCGCCGAATGTCAGACTGACGCCAAAATTGAGCGCAGGCATCGGCAGAAGGACGAGCGCCGCCGCCGCCACACACTGTTGCAAATCCCACCGCCTCATGCCCGTCATCACTCAGCTCGCCCCACGCCGCGACCGCTTGCGAACTCCCAGCACCGTCATGTCTGGCGCCGTTGGCCCTGCGCAAGCGATTGAACAACCAATGAAGTCCGCGCGTCCGGCGGAAGCATTGCAACTCTTCACGCAGCTCGTATGAGACTCTCGTCCAGTAACGCGCTCCGTTTCGCCGGTGGCCGATCCGTCAGCATGTGTCGTGCCAGTATGAAAAGCATCCATACCGATCCGTTCAATTCATCTGCTCCGGCCAGAAAGTCCAGTACGGTGGATTCCACCACGCGTCGGTCCAACCAGTCGCAGCTCCGGAACGTATCGGCGTTCAACGTATCGTGCAGGACGGGCCTGAGCGGACCGCGCAGCCAGCTCGTCATGGGCACGGAGAATCCCTGTTTCGGCCGATCCCACAGAGGTCGATGGACGTATTCCCCCAGCACCCGTTTCAATGCACTTTTCAGCCCGCCGGCGAACTTTACCTTCGGTGACAGGCGCGCGCCGAATTCGGCGACGCGGGGATCGAGCAGCGGACAGCGCACCTCCAATCCGACCCGCATGGAGGCCCGATCGATTTTGACCTGCAAGTCGCCCGGAATGTAATACGCCGCATCGAAACAACCGGCTTTGAGAACCGGCGCGGCCTTTACGCGGTCGAAAACATCGCGCACGAGCGTGGTCGGTCGCTCAATCGCATCTCCGAGCTGCGGCATAAGCCGGTCGAGCGGCCCGGCCAACCAGTTTCGGACGATGGCCGCGTACAACGCGGCCGGGTCCCGTGCGGCCAGCCATTCTCGGATGCGGCGCCCGCGCCGCGCAAAGCATGCTTGCGCAACGCGGCCAATCGGTCGCCTGGCAATCATCGGCCAGCGCAGACATTTCAAAGCAACAGTGAACCACCGATAACGATCGTAACCGCCGAAGAACTCGTCGCCGCCATCCCCGCTGAGAGCCACCGTAGCAAACGGTCGCACCGACTCGCACAGGACCATTGCGGCCACGCCCGATTTGTCCATGTAGGGCTGTTCGTAGCAATCGACGAAGTCGAGCACCAGTTCCGTCAGATCTCGTTCATCAACCGACAGGACCTTGTGGCGCAGGCCCAGGCGGCCGGCGATTGCCGCGGCATGGGCGGCCTCGTCGATCCGTTTGTCCGAAAATCCGACCGTGAACGTCGGCACATCGCGTGCTTCGGCTTTTTGCAAACACGCCGCAACCAGCGACGAATCAATGCCGCCGCTGAGAAACGCCCCGATTGGCACGTCGCTGATCGTCCGGATGCGAACGGCATCGATCAGCAATGCGGCGAGTCGATCGTAGTCGCAACGAGTTTCCGTTCCCCAGGGCAGATCCCACGGGGCAAAGTAGCGGCACCGGTGCGTGATACGACCGTTTTCGACTATTGCCCACTCGCCGGGACAGAGCTGCGTGACATCGCGATAGAACGTCGCCGGGGGAGGGAAGTATCCGAAGTGAAAGTAGTAGGGCAGCTGTTCGGGGTCCGCCTCCAGGTCGAAGATTTGCAAGGATCGCAGCTCGGAGGCGAAGGCTAGCACCCCCGGACGTTCCAGTACGAACAGAGGCTTTTTGCCCCAGCGATCGCGAGCGAGCGTGAGGCGACCCGTGTGGGTGTCGAGAGCCGCAAAGGCAAACATCCCATTCAGTTCGGGCAGCAACTGCGGACCGCGCCGTTCGAACGCCTCAAGCAGGACTTCGGTGTCGCCGGTCGTTCGCAGACATACGCCGCTCAAGTACTTTTCAGCGATCTCGGTCGCGTTGTAGATTTCGCCGTTGAATACCAGAACTGTTCGGCCGCAGCGGGAGACCATCGGCTGGTTGGCACGCGGATCGAGGTCGCGAATGGCCAACCGGCGAAATCCCAAATACCAGCCCAGACGGGGATCGCAGTAGGTCCCGCCCGAGTCCGGACCTCGGTGGATGAGGCGATCGGTCATCCAGCGGATGATCCGTTCGCCACGTCCGGATGAGGTTTGCGCAAACAATCCGGCAATTCCGCACATCCAGCGGTTCTTTCCGAATGTCGCCAAGCCGATTGGGGGTGGCGCTTTGGACTGGCCCGCGTGCCGCCTTCCGGAGCGTCGTGATCACGCCGCGTCGCCGCGTCCCAGTGCGTATCCGATGCTGCTTTCGCTCAGATGCAATGGATCGGCGGAATGGGCCCGCGGAGACCGGGGCTCGCGTCGAATCGTCTGTTTCCGCACTGCCCGCATCCCACGGAAGATCAGCACCACCGCCACCAGCAGGAACGGCAGTCGACTGAGCGCCAGCGAGACGGCCGCTCCGAACATCCCCCACCTGGGGATCAAAAGCGCCGAAAGCACGAGGGCCGCGGTGGCGCTCAACGCCAGCAGCGGCAGTTGGGAGTGGACGATCCGCATGGCGATCAGCGTCGTCATCAGCACGCCGCAGACGTACAAAACGGCGGCGGCGATCATCAGCATCACGAACACGTGACTGAAGCGGGCATAGTCGGGCGTAAACACGATGGCCAGAATCCACCGACCACACGTGGCGGCGATTGCCGCGCCCACCAGTCCCAGCCCGCCGCACAGCATGATCAATCGGGCCAGCAAGCGGCGAAATGCGTCCACGTCTCCCTCGGCGTAGTGACGTGCCAGACGCGGCGCCGTCGCCTGCTGCAGGGCTTCCGAAATGGTCGCCCCCGCGGCAATGGCACCGGCGATGGCACCGAAGATTCCCAGCTCACGCAAGCCGCGGAATTCTTCCAGGAAGTACCGCGGAACGTTCTGATTCAGCTGGATGAGGAACACCGTCGCCCCCAAAGGCAAGCCCAGCCATACCAGGCGGCGTAGCACCGGCCAGTCCCACGTCGGGCGCAGGACGTCCCACTGCGGCCGATCCTGTGAGGGCAGGGAACCGCCGGCGAGTGGGCTCGACGTGGATCCCATCACCCACAAACCGCCGGGGATGTCGTACGCGGCTGTTACGATCACCCGTGCCGCCAGGAAGCCGGCCACCGCAGCCACGCCGTCGCCGGTCGACTTCAGGATCAGAGCCATCGCCGTCACCGCAGCCACGCCATGCAGAATCTTCGACTTGCCGAGCCGGTCGAAACGTTCGCGCTGCTGCAACAGGCCGTAAAACACGTCGCCTACGGACTCGACGGCTTTCGCCAATCCGACCAGCAGCACGATCACCAGCGTGGTCGATTCGTATCGCAGGTGTACCACCGTCACGAAAACGACCACCGCGGCCGCCAGCGTCAGCAACCGCAATGCGAGATAGTGCCCGAATGCGAACTCCCGCCGGGAATCCGTGGCCTGCAGGTGGCGAAGTTTCAGGCTGGCGGACATGAAGATCGGAGCGGCAACGGCCAGCCCCAGCACGAATTGCCCCAGCAAGACGTCGCTGCCCAGCCGCTGCAGGACGATGACGATCGAGTACTGCAAGGCGGCGTATGTGACGTTGGCCGCCATCGTCCACGAAAGATTGCGCCGCAGCGACAACGGACGCGGCTCCGCGGGTGTGCCGAGCGCGCGTCGGTGATCGCGCGTCCGGCCTTCAGTGGCTGCGGAGAGATTGCGGAAGTGGGACCGATCGTCCATGATCGCGTCTCGCAAGTGGGCCTTTGCCGGGCCGCACACCCGTCGAGCTCGGACATCGCTGGCACGAGCGACTGAGCTCTCCGGGGCTGCGTCACCCGATCGACGTGTCCTCCATCCACACGACGCTCGGGCGGGAAGGGGTTAGATATCAC
>RFHO01000328.1 GCA_003696385.1 Planctomycetota bacterium
GCTTCGTGCGGGTGGGCCGTGCCGCAGGCGGGTCCAAGGCACTGCTAAATCGAATTCGCCGCCCCAAACCGGACAGAAAAACCGGCATAGCCGCGATTTTTCGGACAACCGCGATGATCCGCCGGAACGTTCCCATTCATCTTTCCCATCCTGCCGATTCGATCGCGGCGACCGACCCGAACCGGATTGCGCGACCGATACAGACGCACCGGCAGGACGCCCGCTGCGGCCGAGCGTGGTACGAGACGAGCTGCGGCGACGGGAGTGCAGCGGTCGAGACTGATCCGCCGGCCACGACACGGAACGCGGCGGAACGCGAAGGAACGGCCGGAAGTGCCCCTGCGGAAACGCCACGGGGCGGAGTCCCTCGGGAGGCGGCGGCTGACGCAAAGGTGGAATGCACTCGCGACGGCGTTTCGCGATGAAACGCGGCTGCCGCCGGCCCGGAGTCCGACCCGGCCGACCTTCAGCGAGCAACCCGGCGGCCGGAGCGCGCAGGCAGACGGCTTGGAGAGAGGTCAGCCGGAGTTGCGAGAGGTTTCCGGGTGTTTGGAATCCTGGTCGTGCGGCGGGAGGCGGTCTTCGGTCGATCGCACCGGGGCCGGAGATGGCGAGGCGCCGTGCGGGTGGACCGCGATGCCTTCGAGGTCAGAGGCAGTCGAGGAGAACGGCGAGACGCGGCCGTCGCCATCGACCAACAGGGCCGCGGGAGTCGCTTGGCCCGCGGTCGTTCCGCGCCCGGTGACTTCGAACGGCGTCAGACCGGGCGGCGGTGGATGCAGCAGCCATTGCAGCACGGCCGCAGCCGGCGTCGTCACCAGCGACAGGGTGCATCGTTCATGCCGCCAGCGAAGGAACCCGGGCGTCTGGTCGGGGCGTCCGACGATTCGAAACACGCTTCCGCAGTCGCGGAAGGTGCACTTCCGGGTGGAGACCTCCGACAGTTGGCCGGACGGCGGAGGGGCTTCGAGGTGCACGGCCGTCCCAACTGCCAGGAACCGACCGTCGGACACGTCGATGCGTCCGGGAGCGCGATGGCACCACAGGGCGGCGTCCACGCCGGCAATGGTCACCCGCTCGAGGATCGCATGTCCGGGTCGGTGGATGGCCGGGTCGGGAGGCTCCCAGACAACGCCGGCGGACGGAAGCGCTGCCGGGACGGAAGCGGTGGTCCTGAGGGCCGGTCCCGTATCGCCGAGTGTCCGAACCACGGCCCGATCACCGGTGGTTGGAAGGGTGAGTCTTGCCAGCGGCGCGACGGCTGCGGGTGCCGCCGACATCACCAGCACGTGCAGTCGCGGCAGTTGGACGGCCTTGGAGCTGCGCGATCGCCGGAGTTCGGGCCGCCGGGCCAACGCCCCGAGGGCATCACTGGCTGAGTCTCCGAGGGCGTCGAACAGCTGGACGCCCCGGAGCGCGAGTTGGGTGGTCTGGATGCGCAGGACCGGTGGTATGGCCCGGGCCCATGCCGTACGTTGCAGGATGATCGAGCCGCCGTGGTTACTGGCGATGTCGACGGCGGCCGGTGTGCCATCGGACGCGCTGTCCGGTCGCACGCGGATCAGCAGCACGTCGTCCAGGATCACCCGTCGCCCTCGCAGGGACCAGCCGTCCGGCGGGAGGAGCACGACGGCCGGCGTGATCGAGGTTTGTTCCGCGGTGGCGAGGCGAACGGCCGATTCACTCGTGGTGGCTGGTGGAACGGCCGGCAGGCTGGTGGCGACCCACAGCCGGTCCGCGGACAGCGTTCCGGTCGCCAGGTAGACGGTACCGGGGCGTAGCAGCACACGGCCCTGTTCGTCGGGCGGCGGCAAAGGCCAGAGCTGGAAGGAAACCAGGTTGGTGCGGCGTTGGGCCGTGCCTGCGTGGCGTTCACCTGCGGCGTTTGGGGGCGTTTCGGAAGTCGCCGTTTCCACCGAGGGCGTTGGCGACGACAGTCGTGCGGCCGTGCGCCGGCCGTGCGTTGCGATGTCCTCATGCTGCCGGGCGCCGACGAACAGACGCAGCAGGGGGCCGCGGTGGTCCAGGTGTCGCGCCGCGTACACGGCCAGGCATGCGGCCAGAGCGACGGCGCAGGCGGCTGTTGCGGGAAACGGTGTTTTGCGGGGAACGCGGGGGACGCGGGGGCTGGAAGTCACGAACTCCCGCAGGAACGCCCGCAGCCGTTGCCGACCACCGGCCCGTGGACGCCAGCCTTGTTCGGTCAGTTCGACGAACCCTGCCGGGCGGTCGGCGGGATCCGGTTCGGTGAGCCGGTCGATCAGTCCAGCCAACTCGGGTGGGGTATCCGGGGCCCAGTTGCGGATCGGATCGATCCGCCGCGTCCGGTGGGCCAACAGTTTGGCCAGTGGATCTCCGATCGGGAACGGCGGACGGCCCGCCAACAGGTGCCACAGCAGACAGCCCAGCGCGTATAGGTCGGAAGCAACGGTCGGCGGCGCGGCGTGCTCGATCCTCTCGGGAGCCGTGCCGTCGTAGCGGTCCGGGGGAGCATCGGCACTCAGCAGGATATGGGGTTGCGTGAGTGAATTTACGCAGGTGTCGACCAGAACGGGCTGACCGTCGGGGGAAAGCCGCACGTTGTGCAACGCCAATTCGCCGTGAACCCCACCAGCCTGTTCCAGTGCGGCCAATGCGGCGATGAGGTGGCGCGCCAGTTCGAGGACGACCGGTGCCGGAAAGCGTCCTCGCCGGATGAGCAGGTCGCGGGCGGTCGGTCCGGGGATGAATCGGCTGACCACGACGAACGGAACGTCCAGCGCCGTCGGTCCCCAACTCGTGGATCCGCGGGGGGCGACCGGGTGCGCGGCATCGTCCGTGGAGCCGCTGGTCACCGTGTGGATGCCCGCATGCCGCGGCCGCGCGCGAACCGCACGCTGCACGCCGATCTCTTCGTGCCACACGACGGCTTGCGGCAACACGAGGCCGGGATGGCGGATTCCGGCGAACTGCTGCAATGCGTCGGACCACCGTGCCTCGACCTGGTCGTGCCGTGCACGGGAAACGTACTGTTGCTTCAACACACACAGTTCATCTCGGTCCCGCAGGCGGGCGAGGTACGTTTTGGGGACGCTGCAGCGTTCCAACGGCTGGAGGACGACGCAAGGCCCGGCGCGGAGGGCGTCAGCGGAATACTCCTGAAGCACACGTGCCTGATAGGGGGTCAGACGGCCCAACTGCACCAATGCATCCAACCACACGGAATCGAAGGCCGGCAGGTCGCGCGAGAGCCGGCGCACACGCGAACGGCACCGCCACAAATCGTACGGGGTGGCGAGATTCAGCTCCGCAAGTTGCCGCTGAAGTTCCGGCGACGGCGGCTCCATCCGCTGCCTCCGTTCCATGAGCAGAAACACGGGCCGGTTTCGACCGACCGGGGCGTGAGCGTACCGGAACGTTCGCCGCGAACCAAGAGGGATTCGGCCGGGCAGCGGCGACCGGCGGCGTGGGCGGCGCGCGGAGTTTGCCGACGCCAGATGCGTGGGCTACAGTTCCCCCTTCGACGCGGGCGGGCACGTTCCGAATGGTGCAGCCTGCCGGGGATCGAGTGGGCTTCGGATGAACCGGCCGAAGAACCGATCACTGCGGCACGACGGGCAGCGGCGAGGTCGCAGCGTGGTGTATCCTGTTCGCCTGCGGGTGGCCGTTTGGCTCAGCCAGTTGGAAGCGGCGTTCTCATGGACGGCGGCGGTCATGACAGGTCGAGTGACGTGGCTGTGGATCCAGCGGACCGGCCGCGGGCAGCCTCCGGGCGTTGGGCGTGGCTGCATCCCCGCTTCATCCTTCGTACGATTCTGATGCTTGACGATACGCCGCACTCGATCGCCTTGGGAACCGCGATCGGTACGTTCGTCGGCCTGACGCCGACTGTCGGCCTGCAGATGGTGATCGTCCTGATACTGGATCGCGCACTGCGCTGCTTCGTCCGATTCAATCGGATTGCGGCCCTGCTGGCGGTGTACATTTCCAATCCCCTCACGGTGGTCCCGATCTACTACCTGGATTACCGTGTTGGGACACTGATTTTCGAAGGCGGGTTGCGGTACGCGGACTTCCGCCGGATTCTGCACTTCCGCGGATGGCATGGCTGGTGGCGGGCGCTGTGGACTCTGTTGGTCGACATCGGCGCTCCGCTGATCGTGGGCTCGTTGATCGTCGGGGCGGTGGGAGCGGCCGTGGCGTATCCGTCGACGCGGTGGGCCGTACAGCGGATGCGGGGCGCACAGCGGAGGAGAGCCGGCAACAGAAGCCGCGGTTCGCCGTGAGGAGTGCGGGCACGGTGGGAACAGGCCTCGGTAGCGAGACGGCCCTGTCGAATCCCGCCGGTCTCATGGAGCTGCGAAGTGGGCGTGATTCGCTTCCGCGGTCGCGGAACGACCGGCGAAGAGTGATGCCGGCAAGCGCGCCGGTAACGCCGGCGGTTGCGAGCCCGTCAGTCCTCCATTCCCCAGAACTCTTCCGCGCCTTTCTCGACTTCTTCTTCGATCTGCGGGTTTTTCGGTCCCTGCAGCATGGGCGGCAACGGAGGCGGTTTCAGCTTGGGCTTCTTCTTCGTTCCCCGCGCCGTTGGTGTGTGCGGCGGGGGATGGGCCGCTTCGGCGGACGCCGGAACTGTCGGCTGTGCAGGCAGGTCGACGACTTCGATGATCGCATCGTCGTCGGGGAGCGGCGGCAGGGGGGTTGCGCCGGTGCCTCCGCCGGAGGCAACGGTTTGTCCGGCCGGCGTCGGTGTGGGGGTTGTCGGGGTCGCATGTGTCGCGGTCGAGCGGCGAACGGGACGTGGAGGTGGTGCGGCTTGGGGCGGGCGAGCGCCGCAATGCGGGCAGCTTCCGTCGGAGGCCAGGTTGCCTCCGCAGTTGTCACACAGGATTTCGATTGACGCGTCGTCGAGGTCGTCCGCAGTCTTGGGGGCCGCGGAAGGCGAAGCGATCGCGGCGTCTTCGGGGGCCTGTGGGTGGGAGACGACACTGTCGCGACGGTCGATGTCGACGCTGGCGATCTTGCCGCTGACGACGTCC
>RFHO01000329.1 GCA_003696385.1 Planctomycetota bacterium
AATTTTTCGATGTCCGGATGATCGACCCGCAACACGCCCATGTTGGCTCCGCGTCGCTTTCCCCCCTGCTTGATGTGCTCTGTCACGGCGTCGAAGATCTTCATGAACGACACGGGGCCGGAGGCCCGCCCGCCGGTGGACGCGACGTAGTCCCCTTCCGGTCTCAGCCGTGAAAACGAAAAGCCCGTTCCACCGCCGCTTTGCTGGATGAGCGCGGCCAGCTTCAGGGTGTCGAAGATCGCCGGGATGCTGTCCTCCACCGGAAGGACGAAGCAGGCGGAGAGCTGCCCCAGCGGGGTGCCGGCGTTCATCAGTGTCGGAGAGTTGGGCAGAAAGGTCAGCGAGGTCATCAGTTCGAAGAAGCGGCTCTCCCAGTGCGCTGCGGATTCCGCTCCCTCATAACGGGCTTCCGCCTGTGCAACGGCGCTGGCCACCCTGTGGAACATCTGTTCCGGAGTCTCGCAGATGTTGCCTTGGGCATCTCGGCGGAGGTAACGCGCTTGCAGCACCTTCAGAGCGTTGTCGGTCAGTGGAATCATGGGAACTTCCTGGGCATCTGGAGATCCGACCCGAGCAGCCGCCGGTACGGCCGGTCGAGTCGGGCGACGATGCGAACGGTTTTCGGCGGGGCGCGATTTTTGGAAAAGAATCCGGCCGGCGGGCGCATCGTGTGTAAAGGGTGGTGATAGGTTTCCGCCTGCTTCCCGCCTTGCATTCCCACCTGCTTGGGGCTGCATCACAGCCTGTGCCGGCCGACCGAGTCACGCCGAATGCGGAGGTTCGGCCGATCCAAATTGTTCCGACGCGGTTGTTTCAGCATACCGGCCAGCACGAAGGAGGTCACCAATGATTCGGTTTCGGGTTCGTGCCGCCGTGGCCGTCGTGACGGCCGTTCTGGCTGTGAGTGCCGCGTGTGCGGGTCGGGCCGCGGAAATCGATCGGCAGGGAGTGGCCTTTTTCGAGCGCAAGATTCGCCCTGTTCTCGTGCGTGAATGCTTCCGGTGTCACGCGACGAGTGCGAAGGAGGTCAAGGGTGGGCTTCTGCTGGACAGCGAGCAGGGCATGCTGACCGGCGGCGAAAGCGGTCCGGCGATCGTGCCCGGCAAGCCGGAGGAAAGTCTGTTGATGGACGCTCTGCGCCACGACGGACTGGAAATGCCGCCCGGCAAGAAACTCGACGACGCGGTGATCGCCGCATTCGGCAAATGGATCCGGATGGGGGCGCCGGTACCGAAGTCCTTCCAAGAAGTCGCCGGCGGTGCGAAGCCGGCTGGTTGGACGGCGAAGAAGACGATCGATTGGGAGGCCGAGAAGCAGTTCTGGTCGTTCCGTCCGATCCAGGATCCGCCCGTACCGCACGAAGGCGATCCCGGATGGCCGAAGGACGATCTGGATTGGTTCGTGCAGGCCGGGCACCTCAAGGCCGGGGTGCGTCCGGTGGCAGATGCCGAACCGCGGGTTCTGATTCGGCGGTTGTATTTCGACCTGATCGGATTACCACCGACGCCGGAAGCAATCGATGCTTTCGAGGCGGCGTGCCGTCGCGACCGGGACGCCGCCGTGGCCGAGCTGGTCGATCGCCTGTTGGCTTCACCGCAGTTCGGGGAGCATTGGGGACGCCACTGGCTGGACGTGGCCCGCTATGCCGAATCGAACGGAAATGTGGACAACGAGCTGTTCCCCTATGCCTGGCGCTACCGTGACTGGGTGATCGACGCCTTCAATGCGGACATGCCGTTCGACCGGTTCATCACCGAGCAATTGGCCGGGGATCTGCTTCCGGCGGACACGCCGCAGCAACGCAACCGGCAACTGATCGCTACGGGTTTTCTGGCGCTGACCAGCAAGCCGCGGCCGCAGAACAATCCCGACTATCTGCTGGACCTGGTGGCCGATCAGATCGACGTGACGACCGTGGCGTTCATGGGACTGACCGTGGCGTGCGCCCGCTGCCACGACCACAAGTTCGATCCGATCCCGACGGCGGAGTACTATCGGCTCGCCGCGATCTTCGAAAGCACCGTGATGATGCACGGTTCGAAGGGACGTCGTGGAAACGCCAAGGATCCGCGGGCGGCCCAGGGGTTGATCCAGCTGGCCAGCACCGACCAGGCTGCGGCGGAAGCGCTGCGGGCGCACGAAGAGCGACTTCAAGCATTACGCCGCCGCGTCAGCGAGCTGCGGGAGCGCCGCGACCGGTTGCAAAAGCAGCTGAAGCAGTTGCAGAAGGCACCCAAAGGGGGAAAGTCCGATCGGGGCAAGGCCACTGCGCGTATCGATTCGGTGCGCCGCCAGCTCAAATTGGTCGGCAAGCAGCTCGCGTCGGCACAAAAGGACCTGGCGCAGGCTCGCAAGAACGGCCCCGGGAGTGCCGACGTCTGCATGGGCGTGTTGGCGGGCAAGCCGGTGACCGGACGGATTCGGATTCGCGGTGATGCGACCAAACCCGGGGAAGTGGTCGGCCGCGGGTTCCCGACGATCGGTTACGTGGGCACGCCACCGCAGATACCCGATGATGCGAATGGCCGTCTGGAACTGGCGCGGTGGATTGCTTCGCCGAACAACACGCTCACGGCGCGGGTCATCGTCAACCGAATCTGGCGGCACTTGTTCGGTCGCGGCATCGTGCCGTCGGTCGACAACTTCGGACATCTCGGTGAGCCGCCGTCACACCCCGAATTGCTCGATCACCTGGCCACGCGGTTCATGCGGGACGGCTGGTCGGTCAAGCGGATGATTCGCACGATCGTCCTCAGCCGTACCTATCAGCTTTCCAGCGATCACGATCCGGAGAACTACGAGAAGGATCCGGACAACGTCTATCTGTGGCGGCACAACGTGCGTCGGTTGCAGGCGGAGGAGCTGCGTGATGCACTGCTGGCGGTGGCCGGGACGCTGGATCTGAAGCGTCCGGTCGGATCGATCGTCCAGAAGTACGGCAACATACTGGTGCAGAACGGGAACCAGTCGCTGTTTCGCGACTATGAGGCTCCACATCGCAGCGTGTACCTGCCCATCGTGCGGCAGGCGGAACCGGCGATGCTCAAGTTGTTCGACTTCCCCGATCCCGAACTGGTCGTCGGCGATCGCAGCACGACGAACGTGCCGGCGCAGAGCCTGTTTCTGATGAACAGCCCATTCATGCTCGATCAGGCGACGGCCTTGTCGGCACGCGTGTTGGCGCACAGCACCGACGACGAGGACCGCATCGACTGGTTGTATCGGGTGACGCTGGGACGCCATCCGCAGCCTCGCGAATTGCGGCGGTTGCTGGAGTTTCTCACCGAGCCGGCCTCGGGGAAGACCCCGCAACAGCGCTGGCGGACGGTTTGTCATACGCTGCTGGCTTCGGCCGAATTCCGGTACGTCGAGTAGTCGACCGTCGACAGGTCGCGCCGCTGGAGTGCGGACGGCGGGCGGCGACGGCTGGACACGGGGGCAGAAGACCGGGAGAAAACGGAAACCGAAGGAGAATACCAATGACCACTCGCAAGCGACTTTTCGACGAGGGGACGACTCCGGCGTGGCGGCCGATCTCGCGCCGCGAGTGGTTGCAACGCAGCGGAACGGGATTCGGTTTCGTGGCTCTGTGCGGGTTGTTGGCCGAGGCGCAGGCGGCGGAGAATCCGATGGCGCCCAAGACCACGCCGCTGCCGCAGCGAGCCAAGCGCGTGGTGATGCTCACCATGCGCGGCGGCCCGTCCCACGTGGACACGTTCGACTACAAGCCGGAGCTGGCGAAGAACGAGGGTAAAACCTACGGGGACGGCAACCGCAAGCTGTGGCCCTCGCCGTTCCGCTTCAAGCGGTGTGGCGAAAGCGGGCTGTGGATCTCGGAGCTGTACCCCGAACTGTCGCGGCATGCGGACGACCTGTGCCTGATCAACAGCATGTACACGGACGTCCCGAACCATCCGCAGGCGTTTCTGATGCTGCACACCGGTGAGTTCCGCTTCCCGCGGCCCAGTATGGGCGCGTGGGTGCTGTACGGACTGGGCACGGAGAACCAGGACCTTCCGGGTTTCGTGACGATCAGCCCACCCTCCCGCTTCGGCGGAAGCCAGAACTACGGAAGCGGCTTTTTGCCGGCGATTTATCAGGGGACGCCGATCGGCCGTTCCGGCCTGCCCGTGGCCAATGCCAGGATCGAGAACCTGCAACCGGCGCATACCACACTCTCCGCCCAGCGACGGCAGCTTGATCTGTTACAGGAGTTGAACGAGGACTTCCTGCGGCGCAAGCAGGTGAATGCCGAGCTGGAGGGCGTGATCCAGTCGTACGAACTCGCCTTCCGCATGCAGGGGGCGTTGCCCGAGGTGCTCGACCTGTCGCGAGAAGCGCGGAGCACGCTGCAGCGGTACGGCATCCTGGATGA
>RFHO01000330.1 GCA_003696385.1 Planctomycetota bacterium
ACCCAGTTCAAGATACCTGCGGCGCGACCACGGCCGATGCGTCGGCACGCTGCGGAAATCCGAAACCGCAGATCACGCCGCACGAAATGGTTGACAAGCGTGCTTTCGCAAGCGCATCATAGACTCCGCTCCAGATTCGGAGCACTCTTTCGGGTTCTTTTCGACCTCCGATCCGACTTGCCGCGACGTTCGTCGCAAATGATCGATTTCCAATTGTCAATACACGGTCTCGTCGCACGGGTCTGATGACCCCGTCGGCACCAGTTGTCCATTTTCGAATCTCGGCAACTCTTCGAATGCTGGTCCTTGATCCAATCGTGTTTCCGGCTGCGCCCGTGTAAGCCAGTCGGTCGGTCTCGTGTTGTCGTTTTGAGAGGAGGTCGATCATGAAAAGATCCCGTTTCCGCAGGCGCGCCTTCACGCTGATCGAGCTGCTGGTGGTGATCGCCATCATCGCGATCCTGATCGCGCTATTGCTGCCGGCGGTACAGCAGGCCCGGGAGGCCGCCCGCCGCTCGCAGTGCAAGAACCACCTGAAGCAGCTCGGACTGGCGCTGCACAACTACCACGACGTGAACAAGATGTTCCCCGGAACGTATTTCCGCACGGGCGGCTCGGTCCGTTGGACCGCCAGCTCAAAAGGCAGCTACATGGTCCGGCTGCTGCCGTTCGTCGACCAGGAACCGCTGTTCAAGCTGGTCCGGTTCGACCTGGAAGGATCTGGAATGGGACCGGAATGGCAGACCTTCCCCGGCACCTCGAAACGCTTCACTACGCAGGTGATTCCGGTGTTCCTCTGCCCCAGCGACCCCAGCCCCGACGTGCGGGGCAATCCCAACACCACCGGCCGCGCCAAGACCAACTATGCGATGAGCATGGGTAACCAGCGGATGCCGGCGCGGGGAAACAAGTGCACGACGTACCCCGGCAACAATTTCGGCACAGCTCCCACCGGTCACGGCAATACGGGCGATCTGACCAGGATCTCCGGCATCGTGTCACGCATCAACTGGTCCGCCCGTATCCGTGACATCACCGACGGGACCTCGAACGTGATCGCGATGGGCGAGATCCTGCCGCGGTGCGGCGATCACACGCGGAACGGTTGGTTTCACTTCAACTCGATCTGGGTCGCCACGACCGCACCGATCAACTTCCCGATCAACTGTGAGGGCGAGCCCAAGAAGTACCCAACCGGTGGTTGCAACGACATCGACAACTGGCAGACCAGTCAGGGCTTCAAGTCGAAGCATCAGGGTGGGGCTCATTTCCTGATGTGCGACGGTGCCGTGCGGTTCATCAGCGAGAACATCGACTACCTGACGTACCAGAAGCTCGGTGACCGCCGCGACGGCAATCCGATCTCAAACTTCTGATCCACCACTTTCGAGCCGGAGGCGTCCACGACGTGCTCCGGAAGCACAGAATGCGACAAATGAGCGGACCGCGTTCGAAACCGGCTTCGGACGCGGCCGCTTTCTTTGCCACCGACATTGTCCGCAGCTTTCCTGGCGGCACGCCATTTTTGTGGCGGTACGACCTACGCCGGGCGCCACCGCGTCGTTTGACACCGCGCGCGGACAGCGGTGCAATAGTGTCCCCGTCCGTTGTCGGCATCCCCTGGCCTGCCGTCCACGCGACTGGGAGACGCATCGGCCGTGGGACCGGCACGAAGCGCCGCATTCCGCCGGCTGCGCGCAGGCCGGTCAGGCATCCGACAACACGAACCACGTCCAAAGAACGGAGGTCATCACAGATGAAGCGACTGCGGGCAAATCTGAACTCGGTAGCGTTGTGGGCGCTGTCCGTACTTCTGTTGGCAGCCATTGGATGCAGTGGCCCGGTCGACGAGCGACCGAAAACCGCCAAGGTCCGGGGCAAGGTGACCTACAACGGCAAACCCGTCGAAGGCGCCATCGTCTCGTTCGTCAGCGACGATGTGCCCCGGGCGGCCACCGGCAAGACGGATGCCAACGGCGAATTCACGCTGACGACCTACGAACCGGGCGATGGAGCCATCATCGGCACGTACAAGGTCGCTATCACCAAACCGGCCGGCGAAGCGGCAGCCGATGACGCCGGCTATGACCCCGACAACCCCAATCCTCAGTACGAAAAACAGATGGAGAAAACCGAGCCGGCCGGCAAGTCGGAAATCCCGGCCAAATACGCCGATCCCAAGACTTCCGGCCTGACCGCCACGGTCGAAGACAAGGAAGAAAACTACTTCGAATTCAATCTCACCGACTGACGTGCGCCATGGCACGTTGGCAGCAGCCCCGGCGTCAGGCTGTGACGGGACCGCCGACCATTCAGCGATCGGCGGGTTCCTCACAGCCTGGTTGTGTTTTGCCGGCGTCTTTACGAGCACCGTCGATGGAGAGTCGTTCCACACGGTTCAGCAGCGTTTGCGGCTCCGGACGTGCTCTGGCCACCGGCGCCGTGGTCTGCTGCGGATTGTTGGCGCTGTGGATTTGGCGTGCCTCCACGCTGGCTCCGGAAGACGATTTCCTGCGCGCCTGGGCTGGCCTGCGCCGGGGTGATCTGGAGATCGTCGCCGACGTCGCCGCGCGACTGGAGCAACGGAGTTCCAGCCGACCGGCTGCCCAGATTCTCGACGCTGCACTGCTGCTGGCCGGTGGCGACCCCCGGGCTGCTCTCAGTGCCCTGCCCCGCGATCCGATCGCCGCGCCGTTCGAGCTGTACCGGTTGCTGGTCGCTGGCCAGTGCTACTATCGGCTCGGTCGTCTGGACCGCGCCTGGCAGGCGTTTCGCGCCGCCGCCAGACGGGACGCCCAGCATCCCGATGTCCTCCGCTGGCTCGCCGCGACGTACTTCGACCTGGGTTCCTACGACGTGGCCCTTCCACTGCTGAAGCGGCTGGCCGAATGTGAACCGACCGATTTTGCGCCTTGGCGGCTGATGGGCATCATGTATCTCGACTTCGAAAAGTACGGTGCCGCCGCAGAAGCCTTTCGGGAAGCCCTCAAACGCAACCCGCCACCGGCAATCGCCGATGAGCTCCGCCTCGACCTCGCCCGCTCGTTGATCAGGCAGAACGACTATCGAACCGCGGATGAAGTGCTGCGCCAGTGTCGGCGTTCTCCCGAACGGACGATCCTGCAGTGCGAAGTCCAATGGGCAACCGGCCAGGCGGACGCAGCCGTGACCCGGCTGCGCCGAACGCTCGCGGAGAATCCCGAGCTTCCCCAGGCATGGCGTCTGTTGGGACGGATCGCCATACAGCAAGGAGACTGGGACGAAGCGGCGACGGCCTTCGAACAGTTCGTCCAACTCGAACCATTCGAGCCGGATGGGTACTACAACCTGGCGCGCATCGCCGCCCAGCGCGGCGATCGGCAGAAGAGCGAGCAACTGCAGCGTCGATTCGAGGAATTGCAGCGGTGGCGGCGTCGGCTGACCGAACTCAACACCCGCGCATCCCGTGAGCCGGACAATGCGGAACTGCGCGAGCGGCTCGCAGAAATCTGCCACAAGCTGGGCAAACCGGACTTGGCCGAAATGTGGCAACGCGCGGCTGCGGCCGTTCGCAACGGAACGGTGCCCGCTTCCGATGCTGCGGACGACGCTTCGCCCGACGATGCCGCGGGTGCCCCTTCACGCTGACCGCGCTCCGCCCGGCGGCGCTTTCTTTTTGGCGTTCCCGGTACGCCGCCCCCCGATGGACCGCCTCGGAGACCGGGAAGGCACCGCGCGGAACGTCCCCAGACAGAGAGACACAGAAGTCTTTGGGGCAGAAAAGAAAAAGGCCGCAGGACAGGGCGGGGGCTTCCGTGCCAAACGTCCGTCCATGGTCAACCGCCGCCGGGTCGTCTTTGTGCTGCGAGTGAGTGACGCACCGAACTCCTGTCCTGCGGGCCGAGGGCTACGTCGAGCGCCGTCCCTGGCCGCTCCTCCGTGCTTGAACCACCGCCATCCTTGGCGCCCGCCCAGCCTTCCGTGGTCCCATCCCGAACGTTCCGTTTTATTTCCCTTGCGGAGCGTCCGTCCTCCCGACGGCCTTTGGGGGCTCTGGCGATCGCCACGTCACGCCCCGCATGCCCTGATGCGGCCGATGTTCGTCGACACCGACCGTCAGTCCGTCAGTGCCGTGAACAGCGGACCGAATTGCGGCAAGTCTTCCCGCAACTGCTCCAACCACGCCGCCGGATTCCAGATTTCGACACAAATCACCGCACCGACGACGATCACCTCGCCCCCCGGTTGAACTTCGAGAAATTCGCGAAACCCCTCCGGAATCGACAACCGTGACCGATTGGCCAACTTCACCCGGCGGGTTCGAGTCGAAAGCATCCGTCCCAGCCGCTGCACGTCGGCCCATTTGTGTTCCATCCGCCCGGAGCGGATTTTCTGCTTCAGCAACTCCACACCGGCATCCAGTCGAGCCTGCCAGTCGGAGATCCGCCACAGGCTGAGGCAGCCGGCCTGCTCCTTGGCCAGAATCGCTTCTCCGTGCTCATCTGCCACAGCCTGCACGAATTCCGGCGGAAGGGTCAAACGGAAGCGGTCATCGAGGATCCGCTTCGTTTCTCCGGTGATGAAGGTTTCGACGGTCATGAAGCCGTTCCGGAGGAACCGTGACGAACGCCGTCCGAGACGGGCTATTTCGAAGGGACGCCATGGTATTGGGTCGATTTTCCCGAATCAAACGAGTTTTGACGTTGATTTGGGCTCGATTCCCCCGACGGACGCACTCTAACCCGGAGCCGCTCACCGTGCAACGTCGGGTGAAATGGATTCTGCGGAATTTGCGGTTTTTCCGGATTACGAGCCGAACCACGGCCGTTGGCACCCGGTTTGCCATTGGCCTGGCGCCTCGGTGCGCGGCCCGGCGGGTGACGCACGATCCCGGCGCGCGACTGATCTTTGGCGTTGCATGGGGTGCTGCTATAGTGCCCGCCCGCCCCTCGGTCGCGTCGGGCTCGGCAGAGCCCCCGACCAGTTTGCCGCAATGGAACGGAGGCCGTGCGGATGCGACGGATCGCGGTGATGAATCAGAAGGGTGGCGTGGGGAAGACGACCACCAGCGTGAATCTGGCGGCCGGTCTGGCGCGGGCCGGCAAGCGGGTGTGTCTGATCGATCTGGATCCCCAGGGACACGCATCGCTGCACCTTGGCATCGAAGCGTTCGGAGACGTCCCCACGCTATATGACGTCTTTCGGGGCGAGCGGGAGCTGGCGGAAGTCTGGCAACCTCTCGAATCCGGCCTGCACGTGGTGCCGGCGAACGTCGATCTGGCCGCAGTCGAGATCGAACTGGCGGAGGTCCACCAGCGGGAAAGCATTCTGCGCGACGCCCTGAGCAAAGCCGTGGCCGAGCACCCGTTCGACTATGTGATCATGGACTGCCCGCCCTCGCTGGGCGTGCTGACCGTCAACGCCCTGGCCGCCGCCGACGAGGTGTTCATCCCGCTTCAGCCACACTTCTTCGCCCTGCAAGGACTTTCCAAGCTGCTGGAGACGACCCAACTGGTCACCCACCACGTCAATCCCTGCCTGCGGGTCACGGGCATCGCGCTGTGCCTGTTCGAAACCGGAACGCGGCTCGCTTCGGACGTCACCGACGATCTGGCGCTGTTTCTGGCCAACACGCCGCCGGACGCTCCGTGGTCCGGTGCCCGTGTTTTCGAAACGCGGATCCGCCGCAACATCAAGCTGGCCGAAGCCCCTTCGTTCGGCCAGTCCATCTTCGACTACGCCCCGAAAAGCCCGGGCGCAGCGGACTACGCCGGCCTGGTCCGCGAAGTTCTCGCGATGGAGCACACCCATCACGAACCGGATGAGGCCGCCGTCAGCGACAATGTTCCAAGCGTGCCCGGCGAACCGTCGCGCGACGACGTTTCCTTGCCGCCTCAGTCCGCCGACACATCGCCTCTGGACAATCCGGCAGTGCCTTCGCCGACAGACATCCCTTCCCCGGCATCCGGCGAGAACATGCAGCAGGACGCTGCGTGATACGGTCGGCCCTGCGGCCTATACTGATCCTCGGACGGCGAGCGATGTGCCGGTGAACGAGCCCGAAACCCGAGGCGCTGCGGCGGCCCATGGCATCGGAACTCTGCGGCTATCACGGTCGGTACCTGCTGATCGACCTCTCCCAGCGGCGATGTTTTCGTCGGCCGCTGCGCGTGGACGTTTTGCGGCGGTATGTCGGGGGCGTCGGGCTGGGCACCTGGTTGCTGATGCAGCACACACCTCCGCGGTGCACACCGGAGAATCCCGACGCGCCACTGGCCGTCGCTTTCAGCCCTCTGGTCGGCACACCGCTGACCACCTCGGCGAAACTCGCCGTTCTGTGCCCGTCGCCCTTGACGGGCAGACTGAACGACGCACTGGCCTCCTCGCACTTCGCACTGGCGGGCAAGCGGACGGGGCACGACGCGTTCGTGCTGCGGGGACGTGCATCGCGGCCGAGCGTGGTGTTGATCGAACCGTCCGGCATCCGGCTCGAAGACGCCGGCGACCTGCTCGGCCTGTCTTCCGCCGAAACGGAAGCCGCCGTGCGGGATCGCTGGGGAAGCGAATGGCAGGTGGCGGCGATCGGCCTGGCCGGGGAAAACGGTGTCCGCTACGCGACCCTCTCGCACGACGGCCGTCATGCCGGACGGGGTGGCACAGGGACCTTCCTGGGGGCGAAGAACGTCAAGGCCATCGCCGTACGGGGCGACGCGCGGACACCGCTGTTCGATCGGGGAGCGGTTCTGCGTCTCAGCCGCGAACTGTCCGCCCGATCACTCGGCGACGCCACGGCGAAATACCGTGAACTGGGGACGGTCAGCAATCTGGTGACCTTCAACCGGCTCGGTGTGCTGCCCACGGCGGGTTTTCAACGGACGACGTTCGCC
>RFHO01000032.1 GCA_003696385.1 Planctomycetota bacterium
GTCAGAGCCAAGCCGGCGGCACAGTGTTCCGGTCAAAGGCCACACGGCGCGGACCTGACGCAGCGACCAGTTCAGTTTCTCCGCGACTTCCCGCTGCGCATCTTCGAGCAACTCGGGTAGCGGGTACTGCGCGCTGCCGGGGATCGGTCGGTTCTCGGTCGATTCCGTACGTCCGCGGCCCAGCAGTTCCAGCACGCGGTCTGTGACCTGCTCGGCAAACGACCGACACGTCGTCAGCTTGCCACCGATCAACGTCAACAGCGGTACGCCCTCGAGCCGCGATTCCTCGAACCAGTGCCGCCGCGTCACGGCACCGGGATGCGCCGCGTCCGTTTTCGGCAACGGTCGCACACCGGCGTAGTGCAACAACACGTCCTTCCGGCTCAGCCGCACTTCGTCCTGCACGTCGTTGACCAGTCGCAGCAGATAATCGATCTCGCTTTCCTCGGCGATCGCCTCGCTCGGGTCGCCCTGGTAGGGAACGTCCGTCGTGCCGATCAGCACCAGCTTGCCGAACGGCAGGACGAACACCATCCGCCCATCCCTGGACTCGGCGTAGACGCCGCCCGGCCGCAGAGCATCCCGCAGGACAGTGTTGGCAGTGACGATATGGCTGCCTTTGGTGCCGGCGAACAGCGGCTCGTGCGGCAGTCCCAGCTCTTGCAGCGTGCGATCGCCGGCCGCTCCGGTCGCGTTGATCACGCATCCCGGACGAAACGCGGCCGCTTCGTCGAACGCCGCGGCGACACCGGGTTGCCGCGCACTGCGGCCGACAGGCTCAGCGTCTGTCGGCACCACGGTGAAGCGTGTCCCCGATCGACGCACGGCGTGATAGGGCAGGACATAAAGCGGGACGCCTCCGCGCCGCGCGGCCTGCTCGGCGTCGTGCAGCAGAGCCACCGTGAAGCGCTCCGGAAACGGCATCTGCGCATCGTAGTAGCGGGCCACCCATTCGAAGCGACGCGACACCTGCGGAGTCCCCGCGTCGCCGGGTGAATAGATGGCGTGTCCCGGCAGGAGGCCACTGGAGAAGACGTCGTAGAGCGTCAACCCGATGTCCACCAGCCAGCGGCCTCGTCCGCGCGGAGCCTCATCTCCGAAGCCGACGAAGCGCCGCACCGCCGAGACCAGCCCGCCAAGCTGCGAGTTTCCCGGAATGAACAGCGGCAACGGGTGGACGAACTGCGGTGCCAGCTTCAACAGCCGGTCCCGCTCCCGCAGCGATTCGCGAACCAGCGAAAACTCACCGTACTCGAGATACCGCAAGCCTCCGTGGATCAGCCGCGACGACCGCGATGTCGCGCCGCTGGCAATGTCCGACCGGTCCGCGATCACCACCGGGACGCCGTTGATGATCAGGTCTCGGGCCACGGCGGCGCCATTGATCCCCAGCCCCAGAATCAGCACGGCTCCCTCCGGCGGTCGGTCGTGAAGCGACACCTCGTTCTCCCTGTCTGGGGCGACCAACGGTGACAACGGCCCACCGTACGTGTCGATCGGCCTGCGACCGGCTTCGCGACTCGACCGACCGGTCGCTATCCGGGCACGCCAGGCCCGCGGCCGTGACGGCATCGGTCGCCGGCACCGTCGCGAACCGCTACCATTTCCCGCTCCGACGGATGCCCCGACCGTCGTCTTGCAGGGCTGCGGTGTCACGGCGCGCCCCGTAGCCCGACGGCACCGCATCATACCCGCGCGCGAACGCCCACACAGTCGAACCGCGGAAGCGAAACGCCATGAGCGTGCTGAAGATCGAAGGCGGCACCGTCTACGACCCGGCGAACGACGTGGACGGTGCCGTGCGCGACATCTGGATCATCGACGGCGTGGTCGCCGAGGCGCCGGCCGACGGCCGCGCGGATCGCATCATCGACGCCCGCAACCGCATCGTGATGCCCGGCGGCATCGACATGCACTGTCACATCGCCGGTCCCAAGGTCAACGCCGCGCGCAAGATGATGCCCGACGAAAAGCGAACCGCTCCGCCCGTCCGCAGAACGCGGTTCACCCGATCGGGTACTACCGGCAGCGTCCCCAGCACGTTCGCCACCGGCTACCTGTACGCCGGCCTGGGCTATACGACCGCATTCGACGCCGCCATCCCGCCCTTGATGGCGCGGCACGCCCACGAAGAGCTGCAGGATACGCCCGTGGTCGACAAGGGCTTTTATGTCCTGATGGGCAACAATCACTTCATCATGCGGCAGATCGAGGCGAACCGGCCGGAGCTGGTCGACGCGTACGTGGCCTGGCTGCTGGACGCCGTGAAGGGCTACGCCGCCAAACTGGTCAATCCCGGTGGCGTCGAAGTCTGGAAGGCCAAAGGCGACAACGCCCACGGGCTGGACGAACCCGTACCGCACTTCAACGTGACGCCCCGTCAGATCATCCAGGCCGTCGCCGACAGCGTTGATCGCCTGGGACTGCCGCACCCGGTCCACATCCACTGCAACAACCTGGGTCTGCCCGGCAACTTCGCCACGACCCTCGAAACGATGAAGTCCCTGGAAGGCCGGCGCGGTCACCTGACCCACATCCAGTTCCACAGCTATGGCGGCGACCCCGACGCCCAGGAAACCTTCGCATCGCAGGTGGTACCGCTGGTCGAATACGTCAACGCCCACCCCAACATCACGGTCGACGTGGGCCAGGTGCTATTCGGACGCACGACTTCGATGACCGGCGACGGCCCGCTGGGCTATTTCCTGCACAAGGTCACCGGCCGCAAATGGTTCAATGCCGACACCGAAATGGAAGCCGGCTGCGGCATCGTACCCATCGAATACCGCAATCGCAGCATGGTGCATGCCCTGCAATGGGCCATCGGTCTGGAGTGGTATCTGCTGATGGACGACCCGTGGCGCGTCGCCATGAGTACCGATCATCCCAACGGGGCATCGTTCCTGGCTTACCCGCAGATCATCGCGCTGCTGATGGATCGCGATCGGCGCCGCGACATGATCGCTCAGGCCCACCCGGCCGTGCGTGAACGATCCACGCTGGCGGACCTCGATCGCGAATACACCCTCTCGGAGATCGCCATCATCACGCGGGCCGCCCCCGCGCGGATCCTCGGACTGACTCACAAAGGCCACCTCGGCCCTGGCGCGGTCGGCGACGTGACGATCTACGAGCCCGACTCCGATATCCAGAAAATGTTCACCTTCCCGCGCTACGTCATCGCGCGCGGCCGCGTCGTGGTCGACGACGGCGAACTGATCGCCAGCCCCGACGGCACATTGTTCCACGTCGACGTGCCTTACGACGAAGGGGCCGTGCCCGCGATCCGGGAATGGTTCGAGCGCTATTACACCATCCAGTTCGAAAACTATCCGGTCGATGCATCGTACCTGCACGAGCACGAAACGATTCGTCCGATGCCGTCGACCACCGCTCAATGAACTCGGCCGCGACGATGTCCGCCATCCCGGCAACCGACGCAACGCGCGGCTCGTCCGTCGTCACGTCGCCCACCGACGCGATGACGCACCGGGGCACGTTCCGGCCGCGCGGGACCGTTTCCGGACCGACTTCGCCGCTCCCGGACAGGCGATCGGAGTTTCTCCGTCATGAGTAGCGGATGCCGCGCCGTTTTCGTCACCGGAACCGACACCGACGCCGGCAAAACGTACGTCTCGGCGTTGCTCGTGCGACACCTCCGCGCCGCCGGTCATTCGGTCGGTGCATACAAGCCGGTGGTCAGCGGCGCCGTGCCGGCTCCGGCCGGCCGAAACGCCCGCACGGGATCGATCGAACCGACCGACCGACCGCCGGAGGGCACCGACGACCAGCGTGAACGATGGGCATGGCCGGACGTCGAGATCCTCCGCGAGGCGTGCGGATTCGAACCCGCCAGCGAACCGGCGGCGTGGATATCGCTCCAACGCTTCCGTGAACCACTCGCCCCACCGATGGCGGCTCGTCAGGAAGGTCGCTCGGTGTGTCTGCAGACCATCCGCCGCGGACTACAATGGTGGCTCGAGCGCGTCGAGTTTCTGCTCATCGAGGGAGCCGGCGGCCTGCTCTGCCCGCTCACGGAGACTCTGACGGTCGCCGACCTGGCGGCGTCCTGCGCATGTCCCATCCTGCTCGTGGCCAGAGCCGAACTGGGGACCATCAACCACACATTGCTGACTGTCGCCGCCGCCAGACAGCGCCGCATGTCGCTGGCGGGTATCGTCGTCAACCAGACCGATCCGAACACACCCGAAGCACTGGTGTCTGCGAATGTGTCCGAGATCGAGCGGCGCGGCGGCGTGCCCGTGCTGGCGGTCGTCCGCTACGGTGAAACACGGTTGCCCCCACCGCGTCCGAACGTGACAATCCGCTGGGAAGACGCCTTCGGGCCGCTGCGTGCGGAGGCACCCGCCGCCGGGCGTTGAACGAACATCGAGCCACCTTGTGCGAGATCGTCGGCATCGCCTCGGGGCCCCCGACCGCACGAGCCGATCCCGGAAACCCGACGCCGACGGCCTCGGTTTAGTCGACGCGGTTACGTCCGTCGCCGCAGCCGTGTATCGGGGGCCGCTCATCGACCGGAAGCGCCCCGCCCCGCGCCGTCTGCTCGCATCGGCACCACGCGACACCTCGGCCGGTTCGTTCGCGCCGGTTGGCGTGGGAACAGTGGCCGGTCGGCAATTCCCCGAAGCGCCTCTCCGATTTTTCCAAAAACCGCGTCACTTCGGCGCACCGGAGCGAGCATCGCCACACGCGGGCCATTGCCGGACCGCCGACGCTGCAGACCCAGCGACGCGTCCGCAGAGAATTGGACCGTTCCGTTTCGATACGAGTGAATCCTGCGCGGAGTGCCATTGAATGAGTTACAAAGTCGCTTGCGGCCAGTGCGGCGGCTACCTGTATGCCGAGCAACCCGGCGAATGGTTGCGATGTCCGCATTGCGGAACGCCGCTCGAGATTCCCCCGCCGGAAAACGGCGACTCCGCAGACGATCGTCCTTTTCCCGGAGGGACCGCGCCGGCTTCCACACCTCCCACCGCCGCGCATCCGAAAACCACAAGCAAAAGCGACGCCACCACCACCGCCACCGAGCAAACAGAAGCTCCGAACATCCCTGCTACCGGACAGACCGAGCCGGCTAGTGGTCCGGCGGTCGCATCGACCGCCGCTTCGGCGCCGTCTTCGGCCGACATCGCCGACGACTCCGTCGGCCACGGTGTTCTTGATTTTCCCAGACGAACCGCCACCGCAACGACTGTGAACGGCGAGGGCCCCACACTCGACGCGGAGCGCCGTGCCCCCCATGACGTCACTGGCCCGGAACGCGCCGTGCCGCCCGGCGAACCCCTCGCGGCGCGGCCGTCCGGTGAGTCGCCTGCCGAACCGGGCGGACAGCCTATACCGGTGCCCCTGCCGTCCGCAGAAGTCGAGCGCCCGACCGCTTTGGACTTTACCGGCGGATCACCGCCGGCGGTCGGCCGAACCAACGACGCCGCCCCGCCCTGGTCGCCGCCGGACATCTCGCATGAAGAGATGCCCCCCGGAACCGCCACCGAAACGACCGAACCGAACCGCCTCCCCAATGCTGCCGGCGTCCATCGGCCTGCCGCATCCACCGCGTTCGGAGAAAGTGCGTCCGCTCCGGTCGCCGATGCGAACCGTCCGGACCGCACGGACGTCGTTTCACGCGGTGCGTTTCTGCTTCTGGCGACTTATGCCAGCGCCGTGACGATGGCACTGGCTTATCTGCTGTACGTTCAACTCACGGGTGGTCAGCGTGTCGACCCGAGCAATCTCGAGAGCCTTCCGGACGTCGTCCCACCGACAAAGGACGGACGGATCCTGTACAAGCTCGTTCCGGAAAACGCTCCGATGCCGCCGGGACACACCCTGCAACTGGGACAAACGCAGCGGTTCGGCAACGTCCGCGTGACCCCGCTCCGGGTCGAGTGGGCTCCGGTCGAGTTCGTGTACTATCGCCCGGTCGACGGCGACTCCGCTGCGGATCCCGGTGCTTTCGACGCACCGCAGCGGCGGCGCCGACGGCGCCCTGCTCGGCCGCCGACGAAACCGCCGACGGCGCCGACCCTCCGTCTGTGGCTGCGGTTCGAAAATGTCTCCCGGGATCAGCATTTCATACCCTTGGGACACGCCCTGGCATGGCGTCGGTTCACGATGAAGGACGGCCGTCAACGCGCCAATCAGTTCGTCTGCCGACGCGAACGCAAGGCAACCGGTCCCTACGTTCTGTTGATGGACTTCCCGCCCGAAGACGTCTGGGAGCTCAAGGACAACCGCATCGGACAACAGCTGGGACCGGGAGAAGCCTGCGAGCTGTATCTGCCCGCCGACCCCGACGACGTGCGACGCCTGTTCGTCGACGCGGGAGAGCCAAACGGCCTGCCGACGGATGCCGGCCCGCCTTTCGACGGCTCGTTCATCTGGCGCGTCCACTTCCGCAAGGGATACCACCCGCAGACGCGACGCGGAGTCACCACTGTCATCGAAGTCGCCTTCGAAGGCCACCAGATCGTCCGCGGTTGATCCCGGTACACTCCCGGCCGCGGCTCCGGATCCGGGACTGCCGGCGCATCGCCGACCGGCTCCCGCTATGGCCACGCCGGGCAACGAAGTCCAACGCGCGGTGGCTCCGCGGTCGGGTGACCACGGCGGTCGGCGATCCGCGTCGGTCATTCGGCTTCCGCCGGCGCGACCCACCGCTCCGCCAACTTCCGGATCGCGGCCGGGTCGCCGATCAGCAGCAATTCGTCGCCTTCCTGCAACAACGTGTCGGGGTGCGGTTCGATCGTCTGATTCTCGCGGCGGATCAGGGCGACATCGACATTCGCAGGAAGCTCGATCTCTCGCACCCGCCTGCCGATCAGCTCATTCGCAGGAGAATCGGGCGTCAACGCCACGCGAAGTTGCCGGTCTTTCCGCAGCACGAGAGCCTTCAGCTGCTGTTCGCTTTCCGCATTCTGCCACCGAATGAGGAAATCCGGTTGATCGAGCTGCTCGGCCAGCTCGGCCAACAATCGCAGGTGAAGGCCCGGATCGTCGTCGCGACTGGCCAGAAAGAACAGCGCGTGCACCATCTGAGGTTCGCCCGCCAGAGACCACGCCGTCGGCGGCGCCTGTACCGGAACCCCGTCGCGGACGCGCACCATCACCAGGTACGGTTCCTCCAGTTCCGGCACCCGCACATGCGGCAATGCAATTCCGCTCTGCACAGGCGTGGCCCCCAGCCGCGTGCCTTCCAGAAACGCCTCCCGCAGCCACTCGGGAGACTGCCCGACGTGCCGCGACATCACCTCGGAGGCCAGCCACACGACGTCTTCGAACGACGCAACGTGTGAAATGTCCAGAAACCCCGCCCGCGCCACCACAGACTCGAACGGATCGGTGTCCTTCAGCCCCTTTTCCCTCAAAATGGCCCGCAACTCCGTCTCCAGGGGCGCGTAGCGACGGTGCCCCAGTCGCTCGAATACGTGGAACACCGCGCCGTCCCGTTCGATCCGGGACGCCACGTACTCCCGATACCACACCAGGCTCGTCCCCACCAACAGCAATGTGAACAGTATCGGCAACCACCCCATCTCACCGATCAGCCACAGCGGAGTGAGCAATCCCACCAACTGCATCCATGGATACAGCGGCGAGCGGAAACCCGGGTCGTACGATTCGATCCGGCTCTCACGCATCACCAGCACAGCGAGATTCAAAAGCGAAAACAGCAACAACTGGAACGCGCTGGCCAGCTTCGCGATTTTCGACGGGTCGAATGACACCAGAAACAGCATCACCAGGGCCGTCGTCACCAGCACTCCGGCCAGCGGCGTTCCGTCGGACCGCGACCAGCCGAAAAACTCCGGAAGAATCCGGTCCCGGCTCATCGCGTACGGATACCGACCGGCACTCAGAATCCCCGCATTCGCCGTCGCCGCAAACGCCATCAGCGCCGCCACCGTCATCAGCAGACGGCCGACCAATCCGCTCACCACCTCTGCGGCACGCGCAATCGCGACCTCGTTCCCCCGCAGCTCGTCCAGCGGCAACACACCGACCAGCGTCACCGTGACGCCCAGGTAAATCACCATCGATACGCCGATCGCGCTGAACACCCCTCGCGGCAGGTTCCGCATCGGGTTTTCGACCTCTTCCGCCACCGCAGCGATCTTGATCACCCCGATGTAGCTGACGTAGACCATCCCCGCCGTCGCCAGGATCCTGTCGAACCCGCCCTCGGCGATCGCCATGAACCGCGCCGCATCGACCTCGGGAAGCCCCGTTCCCAGAAACCACAACAGGATGCCCAACAGGCCAAAACTCAACCCGATCTGCAGGGCCGTCGTCTTCCTCGCCCCCAACAGGTTGATCCCGCCGACCAGCAATGCCAGCAACAGCGCCACGGCCACCACCGACACGTCTGGAAAAAACAACTGCAGGTAGTACCCGATCCCCACCAGCGCAAATGCCGTTTTCAGCATCAGCGCCAGCCATGTTCCCAGGCCGCCGATCGTTCCCACCAGCGGCCCCAGGCTTCGATCCAGAAAGTAGTACGGCCCTCCGGCACGCGGCATCGCCGTCGCCAGTTCCACCACACTGAACATCGACGGAATCAGCGGGACCGCCACCAGCAGGTACGAGAGCACGATCCCCGCCCCCACTTCTTCGGCAGCCAGGCCCGGGAGCAGGAAAATGCCCCCGCTGAGCGTGGTGCCCAGCGTGATGCTGAACACCCCCAGCACACCCAGCTCTTTGGCCATTCGCGGCGGTGAATCGGTCGTTGTCACATCCCTGTTCATCGAACCCCCAGCAATTGCTTCCCAGCACGGCGACGGAGCGCCACACACGTGCCTCACACCACACGGAAGGTTCACCCTCGGCCGCGTCACAATTCACGACGCGCGGCCGTCGGACCGCCGCGTCAGCGACGGAGCAGATCGTCCACGTCGCGCACCCCCAGCACGCGCGCGGCCGCATAGTACACGATCGCCCCGACCGGAACGACGACCGCCAGCCGCAACGCCGCAGCTCCCGCCGTCGTCGCACCGCCAAGCACGCGGAGCAGAACGACACAGACCAGAGCCATCGACACCGTAGCGACCGCAGTTCGCCAAAGCGTTCGCCAAGTCCCGACATCGATCAGGGCACCGAAACGTCGGCCCGCGCGATGGCCCACGAGCAGCAACTGGGCGATCGTCGCCACCGAGGTCGCCAGAGCGAGCCCCATGCCTCGCAGCGGCCAAACCAGTGCCACGTTCAAGACCGCGTTCAATACGACACTCCGCATGCCCGCCGCCAGCGGCGTCCACTGATCGTCGACGGCGTAAAACGCCCGATGCACCACCATCAACGCGCAACCCGCCCAGACCGACAGTCCGTACATCGCCAACACGCCCGCTGTCTGTCGCGAGTCCGCCGCATCGAACGCTCCCCGCTGGAACAACGCCATGGCCAGCTCGTCCGCTACCAGCATCAGACCCACGCTGGCGGGCACCGCGACCACGATCACCTGGCGGATCCCCCATCGCAGCGTCTCGCCGAACGCCGCTTCCTGGCCTCCCGCCGACAGGCGGGCCAACCGCGGAAACACCACCGTGCCCAACGCCGCTCCAAACACTCCCAACGGAAACTGAAAAACCCGCTGAGCGAAGTACAGGGCCGACGCCGTCCCGGCTTCCAACGGATATCGCCAACTCCCGCTCGCCGAGCCCCCACCGTTCGCCGACGGCTCGGCCAGCGCCCACGCCAGCAAACCGTCCAGAAGCGCGTTGACCTGCAATACCGAAAGCCCCGCCAATAGCGGCGTAAGGGCTCTGAGCATGGCACGAACTTCCGCCCGGATCTCCGGTCCGACCGCCCACCTCCACGAAACGGAACGCGGCAATGACCATGCGGCGACCGTCACCTGAAGCACCCCAGCGGCAACGATCGACCACGCCACCACGTAAATCCGCTCCGGCGCCGCACAGTACGCCACCGCTGTGCCCAACCCCAGCAGCCAAACGAGGTTCAACAGGATCGGCATCACCGCCGGCAGGACGAATCGTCCCAGACTGTGCAGCACGGCGGAGACCACGGCCACGAAACAGACCAGCACGACGTACGGCAACATCGTCGCGGTCAGCTCCAGCAGTAGCCGCCATTCGGCCTGCAGGTCCTTCAGACGCAGAACAACGACCAGCGTCCCCACCGCGATGGTCGTGACCAGCCCCAGGAACAGAACCAGCAGTCGGAGCACCGCTGTGGCGAATCCCCACGCGACCGGCGGACCGGCGTCGCGCAGCAGGCGCACGAAACGCGGCAGAAAGGCCGCCGTCAGCGCTCCCTCTCCAAACAGACGCCGTGCGAGGTTGGGAACGCGGAACGCCACCGTGAACGCGTCCAGCACCGGACCGTTCCCGAAGACCGCCGCCATTGCCGCATCACGCCCCAGGCCCAGGATCCGGCTGCACACCGTGCATGCGCTCACCAACCGGACGGACGCCCAGTCGCTTCGCGGACCGATCGATCGATCCGCCCGCGGCCTTTCCCTCTCCTCGGTCTCCGCGGGCTGCGCCATCCCACGCTCCGCGGCGACTTCCAAAGCGCGGTCGACGGTATCCGCCGGACCACCGCCGTCACTGCGCGGCGCTGCGCCGGGAATCGCTCCCGAATCACCCGCGGGACGTTGCTCGGCCGCGCGTCGTTCTCCGGCCACAGCCTTCCGCCTCTCCGGCGATGGATTCTCGGCGGCCGACATGCTGATCCTTCAGAACCACAGATGAACCCGCTGGCGGAGATTCTCCGGCATCCGCTTCATCAGGGCCTTCTGAATGTGCTGGTCGGAGTACCGCGTGCTGAAGTGCGTCAGAATGATCAGCTCATTCGCAAACCGGTCGGCACGCTCCAGGAGGTCGTCCAGGTGGGTGTGACCAAATTTGTGGATCTTCGACCTTCGGTGATCCGGCCGGAAGAACGTCAGTTCCGTGATCAGGATCATCGCCGTGTACACCGCCTCACAGGCATCCCATCCTGCCGGCGAGGTATCTCCGGTGAAGCACAGTAACGGCTCCCGCAACTCGTAGGTCACCTCTTCGCCCGCCAGCCGCCGATCGCGAATCTCGTCCTGGCTGAGCCCTTGCAGTTCGGGCTTGAGTTTTTTCCGCCGGCTCCACACCACGTATCCCACCGATGGCACGGTGTGCCGTGTGGGGAACACCGTTACCACGCGCTCACGCGACAGCTCGATCTCCTGTCCCGGTTCCACACCGACCAGCTCACACGCCATCCGCCCGCGATCCAGGCGGTGCCAGGCCCGCAGCATCCGCCGCGTCGCCTCCAGCGCATGGGCCGGCAGATAGATCGTCGGCGGCTCCATCTTCATCATTCGCCGCCGGGCCACGTACACCGGCAACGCCGCCATGTGGTCCAAGTGCGTATGCGTGATGAAGAACTTATCCGTCCCCGTAAACGACCACGGGCTTCCGCCCAGATCGAACCCCAGCTTCAATTCCGGGATCCGCCAATACGTCTGCACGGCGGCGCGCGAATACCCTTCGATCGTCAGACCGCCGTGCTGCACCGTCCGCAGCGGAAGATTGTCCACCATGATGACCCGATCGTCCCTCGCAGCGGTCCGGTCGATCGCAGGCCGGAACGCCGACAGCCCGTCGCAATCCTCCGCACACCCCGTCACGTTCTGACCGGTCCACGAAGACCGCCCCGGCAGGCCGCCCGACGGAGAATCCGAAGCCGCGCGGAAGAAACCTCACAACACTGCCTGCAGAAACCGGATGCCGCTGAGCATCGTCGCCGCACACTGCACCGCTTCCAGAATCTGGCCGTCGGACAATTTCAACGCCCCCGCCTGTTTGACGTGTCCCGACGTGCACGGACGGCAGGCGTTGATGACGCTGATGGCGATGTTGATCAGCTCCACCGTGGCCTCGTCGAGCGACGTGCCGCCGAACGTGTGGGCCCGCAACCCCACGCTCATGCCCTCGAAGATCGTCGTTCCGGCCAGCTCGCGGAATTTGAAGAAGGTGTTGTACATCGCGTTGGTGCCCACCAGCGCGTACACCTCCGCGATCTGCTGAGGCGTCCCACCGTGATGTCGTTGCAGCTCGTTCTCCCAGAAGTCCTGCCAAGGGCGGCAACCGCAGTGACCGCTCACCGCCAGCGCGATCAACGCCCGCACACGGGCGTCCAATTGTCCGTGCCCGTACACGAACTTTTTGAAGTTCATATAGAAGTCCTGCAGGAACGACGGCACACGCCCGTAGTACAGGAACACCTCCGGGACCCGATCGCTCCCGAACAGCTCTTTGATCCGTCCGTACGTCCGAGCGACCGCTTCCGTCGCCTCCGACTCCGGCACCGGTTGAACCACCGTCATAGACACCGCCCTTTCCACCAGCCCCGCGTGCACTCCACGGACGCGGCCGCGTTGGAACGTCCCGCAGGTTCCCGTACCATACGGTCCGCAGCATAGCGTCCGCAGCGCCGCTCCTTCAAACATGCCTTCGAAAGCCCGTGTCCGCGCCGGCCGCATCGTCGGTCGGCCCGGCCGCACCGCCATGTCCGCTCGCCAAACCGCCGAACGAGCATTGCATTGCCACGCAGCGGCCCGTGGCAATCCGAGAAGATCGGGGAACTCCCGCAACATTTACAGGAACTGCCCGTCCATGTCCGCGTCGACCGACATCCACCTGCCAGTAGCTCCTTCCATCCGTGACCGCCACGCGTCGTCGGCAACCACCAGTACCGCGTCACCGGACCCGCACAATCCGGCACGACGGCCCGACGCAACCATTCGTCGCCTTCCCGGTCGCCCCGCTGCGGGAGCGGAACGGCCCCGAGGTGTTGGCCTGCGGCTGCCATCCGTCGCAATTCTGGCCTTGACCGTAGCCACGGCATACTCGGCTGTCGGCGCCGCCCCGCCGAGTGCCTCGGAAGACATCGAATTCTTCGAGTCACGCATCCGACCGGTACTCGTGGACCACTGCTACTCCTGCCACAACTCCATCGATACGGCCGAAGGTGGTCTGGCGCTCGACCACCGCAAGGCGGTGCTCAAAGGGGGACGGCGCGGGCCTGTCGTCGTTCCCGGTCATCCGGAAAAAAGCCGGCTCGTCGCTGTCGTCAAACACGAAATCGACGGCCTGGAAATGCCACAGGACGGCGGCAAACTGCCCGCTGCGGTGATCGCCGATCTCGAAGAATGGATCCGCCGCGGTCTGCCGGATCCGCGCGACCGACCACCGACACCACAGGAACTGGCTCGGGAAACCAGTTGGGACAGAATCTTCCAGCAACGCCTCGACTGGTGGGCATTCCAACCCGTCCGCCGCCCCGACGTCCCGGCTCCGGAACGCAACGGGTGGTCCAACCATCCCGTGGACCGCTTCATCCTGGCGAAGCTGCGTGAGAAAGGACTGACGCCCGGCCCGCGTGCCGATCGCGCGACACTGATCCGCCGGCTCAGCTTCGCCCTCACCGGACTCCCGCCGACTCCGGAGGAGGTTCGAGCATTCCTCGAAGACCGGCGTCCCGACGCCTATGAACGTCTGGTCGAACGACTGCTCCAATCGGAACACTTCGGAGAACGTTGGGCACGGCACTGGATGGACTGGATCCGCTACGCCGAATCCCACGGATCCGAAGGCGATCCCCGAATCGACAACGCGTGGTACTACCGCGACTACCTCATCCGTGCACTGAACGACGACGTCCCCTACGATCAGCTGGTGCGTGAACACATCGCCGGTGATCTGCTCGAGACGCCGCGGGTCAATCACAGGCTGGGCATCAACGAATCCGCCATCGGCCCCGCACACTGGCGGATGGTCTTCCACGGCTTCGCCCCCACCGACGCACTCGACGAAAAAGTCCGCTTCACCGACGACCAGATCAATACCTTCTCCAAGGCGTTTCTGGCACTGACGGTTTCCTGTGCACGGTGTCACCATCACAAGTTCGATCCGATCAGCCAGCAGGACTACTATCGGCTGTTCGGCATTTTCGGCTCCTGCCGCCCCGCCCGCACCGTGATCGACCTGCCGGAACGTCTCGCCATCCATCGCGACCGCCTGCAGCGCCTCAAACGCAGGATCCGCAACGCCGTTGCCAAAGACTGGATGGAAGCGACGACCGACCTGGCCGACCGACTGACCGCACGCGTGCCGAACGACGCCTCGGGCAAGAACCTCGGTGCCATCACCGCCGAGTTCGTGGCCCTCGTCGCACCGCTGCAGGGAAACCGAACATCACCGGACGGCGCGTCGCGTTTGACGGCAGCGTGGCAATCCCGACGCGAACACTGGAAGAAACTCTGCCGACAGCGCTCTGCCGGCTACGATGTCGCCCGCGTGCACTGGCTTTTGAACGATTCCGATCACTACGCCACATGGTTTCCCAAGGGGATAGGACTTCCCGCCCGGCCATCGCCTCCCGGGACGTTCGCCGTTGCCCCGGAAGGCGAAACCGCGCTGGTCGGCGTGTACCCGTCGGGAGTCTACTCGCACGCGATTTCGGCGAAGTACCCCGCCCGGTTGACCTCGCCCACGGTCACTCTGGACGGCGAATACGACCTGTACGTCCGCGTGATCGGCCAGGACAGCACGGTCCGCTACGTCGTGCAGAATTACCCGCGCAACGGAACCGTCTACCCCGTCACGTCCCTGGCCCCGAAGTGGCGTTTGCAGAAGTACGACCTGAGCTACTGGAACGGCGACGCGATTCACATCGAACTGGCCTGTGGGCCCGACGCTCCGCTGCTGGTCAGGAACGTTCCGCGATCGTGGTTCGGCATCCGCGAAGTTCTCATCGTCCCGCGCGGACAGCCGGCGCCGCCCGCCGACCCCCGGGAATTCGCCGATCTTCTGTACGCCGACTCCGC
This sequence comes from Planctomycetota bacterium, assembly GCA_003696385.1. Lineage (GTDB taxonomy): Bacteria > Planctomycetota > Planctomycetia > Planctomycetales > Planctomycetaceae > J052. The sequence continues at coordinate 14,840 of RFHO01000032.1, forward strand.
CGAGTTCCGGCACACGCCCCAGTCGGTGCGCGAACTCGCGAAACGATTCGAACAGATCACTCGCCAGGCAATCGCCGCCTGGGCCGATGGCCGCGCCTCGGACGCTCAGGCCGACTGGTTGAACCGGTGCCTCCAAGAAGGACTGCTGCCCAACCGGCTCGAACGACTGCCCGGAACGCGACCACTGATCGAGCAGTATCGGCAGTTGGAACGGCAAATCCCGATCGCCCGGCGCGTCCCCGGTCTCGACGAAACCGCCGGGCACGACCAGCCGCTGTTCGTCCGCGGCAACCACAAAAAGCCGGGGCCGCCCGTGCCCCGGGGATTCCTTTCCGCCCTGAACCCACGACCATACCGGACCGGGCTGAGCGGCCGCCGCGAGCTGGCCGAAGACGTCGCCCGGTTCGACAACCCGTTGACTTATCGCGTCATCGTCAATCGCATCTGGCATCACCTGTTCGGCGAGGGAATCGTTCGCACGCCCAACAACTTCGGCCATCTCGGTGAACCGCCCACACACCCGGAACTGCTCGATTGGCTCGTCGTCCGGTTTCAGAACGACGGCTGCTCGATCAAGGCGCTGATCCGACTGTTGGTGACTTCGGAAACCTGGAAGCAGTCGTCCGTCGCCTCGCCGCAGGCGCGGCAACGCGATCCTCGCAACCGGTACTGGTCGCACGCCATGGTCCGCCGGCTCGAAGCGGAAGCGATCCGGGACAGCCTGCTGGCAACCGCCGGTCGCCTGGACCACACGCTCTACGGTCCTTCCGTCGGCGGGAACTCGCCCCGCCGGAGCGTCTACGTCCAGGTGATCCGGAACAACCTGGATCCGTTTCTGCGTGCCTTCGGTTTCCCGGAACCGTTCGCCTCGGTCGGACGCCGCAACATCACCAACGTTCCCGCACAATCGCTGATGATGATGAACGACAGGCGGATCCGGCAGCTCGCCGCGGCTTGGGCCGACAGTGTCCTCCGTGCCAGCGACGACGACGCCGAACGAATCCAGCGGATATTCCTGCAAGCCTTCTCGAGATATCCGACCGACGACGAATCACGCGCAGCTTTGCAATATCTGGACGAAAGCATGGCCCGCGCCCGGCGTCTTCAGCGGCGCGCCCGGGAGCTCGAAGACGCCCTCGACGACCTCCGCACACGCCGAATGGCGTTGCTCGAACCGGTACGCCGGCAAATCGAGCTCGAACGCCGCAGCAATCCTGCCGCAGGGCCCAAGGCTCCATCCGCCATGGCCCACTGGGAATTCGACCGCGATTTCCGCGACAGCGTCGGCTCGCTCCACGGGACGCCGCATGGCTCGGCACGCGTCGAATCCGGGGCGCTCCTCGTCGACGGCCGGGGATACGTCCTCACCCAACCGCTGCGCATGGAGCTGCAGGAAAAGACGCTCGAAGCGTGGGTGGAGTTGTCCGATCTGGACCAGCGCGGCGGCGGAGTCGTGTCCGTGCAGACGCCCGACGGACGCGAATTCGATGCGATCGTCTTCGGGGAACGCCAACCCCGGCAGTGGATGGCGGGCAGCGAATTCTTCCGCAGAAGCCGCGATTTCGCGAACGCGCCCGCCGAGTCCATCCGCGGCGAACCCGTCCACGTGGCTCTGGTCTACCGCGCCGACGGAACGATCGAGGCATACCGCAACGGGCGTCCCTACGGAACACCGTACCGCAGCAATGGCCCTCACCGCTTCGGGCCTGGAGCCGTGATCGGCTTCGGCATCCGACACCTGCCCGCCGGAGGCAACAAGATGCTCCGCGCCCGAATCCACCGCGTCCGACTGTACGACCGCGCGCTCACCGCCGAGCAGATCGCCGCGTCATTCGCCGCCCATCGCGGTGGCGTCACCGTGCACGATGTCCTGGCCCGGCTGAATCCCGATCAACGGGCCACCCTGCAGCAATTGGAACACGAGATGACCCGGCTACGCCGTCAGCGTGCCGCCCTCGGTCCGTTGCCCTCAACACCGGATCGGCGCGACGCGTGGGTCGACCTCGCCCACGCCTTCTTTTGCATGAAAGAGTTCATCTACCTCCGGTGACGCCGCTCCGGACCGCTCCCGCCTTGCCACTCTGTACGCCCCGAATCGGCCCCGCATACGGTGAACCCGTCCGCATGTAAAGCCCCTTGCCACTCCCGCTGCCAACGCCTCGGTGATCAGCCTGCGCGGCCCATCTCACCAAGGAACCCTGCCGGCCAGGATCTCGTAAAACATCACCCAGTCGGCCGCGAAGCTGTACAGCGGATGGCCGAACGTCGCGGGACGATTTCTTTCAAAAACGAAATGCCCAATCCATGCACACGCGTATCCGACCACCGGAGCGGCAACAGCCCACTGCCACTCCCGGAACATGACGCTACACCCGATCAACACAACAGCCGTCAGCGAGCCGACGAAGTGCAACCGCCGACACATCGGCGTGCTGTGCTGTTGCAGATAGAAGTCGTAGAACTCACCGAAATCGGCAAATCTCCGCTGCATGAGGTCGCCTCCAACCGCCTCTTGCGGGTCACGCCCCGCTTGCTGACGCAGGCACATTTCTGCGAATGTCCGTCCGCCGACCGCTTCGCCGCTCCCGTCGGCTAGACGTATTGCTGCACCGTCGGTTTGATCACGACCTCGAGCAGGTTCGCCCGCGGGGGAAGCTCCGCCGCCAGCAACACCGCGGCCGCCACGTCTTCCGGCTTCAGCATCCGGGCCCTCCGTTCGGCACTGACCGGTTCGGGACGCTGCTGGAGAATCGGCGTGTCGACCTCGCCCGGATAGATGTTCGTCACCCGGATTCCGTTTTCCCGCTCTTCGTCCGCCACGCTCAAACCCAGCGCCGTCATGGCGAACTTCGAAGCGTTGTACGCCACACCGCCCAGTGCCGCCGCCCGCTTTCCCGCAATGCTGCTGATATTGACGATCAAGCCGTCCCGGCGCTGCCGCATCTGCGGCAGTACGGCGTGCATCACGTTGTAAGCGCCGGTGGCGTTGATGGCCATCACACGGTCCCAGTCCTCGGGCCGCAACGCATGCATCGTCCGGTTCGGAATGTTGATCCCCGCCGCAATCACAACCACATCGATCTGGCCCAGTCGCTCGGTCGCCCACGCCACCAGCCGACCGACACTGTCCCGATCCGCGACGTCCGCCACGTGACAGGCGATCGGAGGCTCACCCGAAAACTTCGCCGCCGTTTCCTGCAACCGTTCCATTCGCCGTCCCGCGATCGCCACCTTCGCCCCCCGTTCCGCAAACAGCAACGCACAGGCGGCACCGATCCCCGAACCGCCTCCGACCACGAGCACACCTTTGCCTGTCACGCTCATCACTGTTCAACTCCACCGTTGGAAACAAACGCTGTCATGAAACGGACGACTGCGGGATGCCACACGCGCCGAATGCCACTCCCACCACGAACAGCCGGACGCGGACGCCCCGCCCGTCGATCCGAACGGCGGGCACTTGCCAACCGCACCATTCCCGCACAAACTCGCGTTATCGGTCGGGCGGACGGACCATGCAAGCCCGGCCATCGCCCACACGCGGCTTCGGCGGCCTTCGGAAACGATCCCGACCCTCGCGGCGCGTACCGCACATGCGACGGTTGCGCAGACCCACGTCCGCCGAAATCCGCCCCAGAACCGTCCCCCGAACGTGTGATGACGATACCCGAAACACCGCCCCCGCCGAACACGTGGCCGCGATTCGACGATACCGATGTGCTCCGCGCTCGCGGTGCACGACGCATGCTTCCCCTCGACCGCCCCAACGGCTATTTCCTCGAACTGGAACCGGCCGCCGATGGGCGTCTCGAACGCGTCGCCACGATCCTGTTGACCAACCGCGAATGTCCGCTGCGGTGCACGATGTGCGACCTGTGGAAGAACACCATCCCCTTCCGCACCCCCCGCGGCGCCATCCCTCAGCAGATCCGCTTCGCCCTGAACCGGTTGCCGCCGACGCGCGTCGTCAAACTTTACAACAGCGGCAACTTCTTCGACCCCCTCGCCATCCCCCCGGACGATCATCCCGCCATCCTCCGCCTGCTGAAACACTGCCGGCGGCTGATCGTCGAAAACCACCCGCGCTTCTGCGGTGCGCGCTGCCTGGCCTTTGCCGAGCGGCTTGCGGGAACCCTCGAAGTGGCCATCGGCCTGGAAACGGCCCATCCCGACGTCCTGGCGCGACTGAACAAGCGAATGACTCTGCACGATTTCCGCCGCGCAACCGAGCTGCTCCGCAGCCACGAAATTGATGTCCGCGCCTTCGTGTTGCTGCAACCGCCCTTCCTCTTCGGCGAGACGGCCGTCCAGTGGGCCGTTCGTACGGTTCGGTTCGCCTTCGACTGCGGAGCGGTCTGTTGCAGCATCATCCCCACCCGCGGCGGCGACGGGCTGATGCGCAAGCTCCAACGCGAAGGCTGGTTCCGTCCACCCACGCTCGCTCAACTGGAATCGGTGGTGGCCCGCTGTGTCGATCGCGTGCCCGGACGCGTCTTCGTCGATCTGTGGGACATCCGCAACCTGCTGCGACCGAAACCATCGCCGCAGTGCCGAACCGCCTCTGCGACCCTGCCGATCGGCGACGGATGCCCGGGATGCATCGCCTGCGGACCGCCGCGCATCGCCCGGCTGCGTCACTGGAACCTGCACCAGACGCTGGAGTGACCTCGCCGCGGCCGGCCGAACGCGACGGCCCGGATCGACCGGTACCGGCCGCCACCAACGCAAGCCCACAAACCAGACGCCGGACCATCGATTGCCGGCTCACGGCGTCACCGGCGCGGGCTCCCAGACCCGCACCTTGTGGTTTTCGCTGTCGCCGATGAACACGCGACCGCGGCGGTCGACGCACACACCGTGCGGTCGAGCGAGCCGACAGCGCCGCGGATCGCCGTCCGGACCGTCGCCGCGTACGCCGTCTCCAACAATCGTCTCGATGACGCCCGTTCGTGCGCGAATCACGCGGATCGTGTGGCTTTCCGTGTCCGCCAGGAACACATCGCCACCCGGTCCGACGGCGATCCCCTTCGGACCGGACAGCAACGCGTGCTTCGCCGGACCGCCGGCCCCTCGGTAACCGCGTTCTCCGGTGCCGGCAACGTGAAACAGCCGCCGGGCCCCCATGTCGATCCGGTACACGGCATTGCCTTCGCGCAGCGCCAACCACAGGTCACCGCCTCGACCGACGTCCAGCGCACGCGGACCGTTCAATGGCGTCCCGTCCAGCGGTGCCCCGTCCGGCGTTGGTCCGCGACGGCCCGTCCCGGCGAACGTTTCGATCCGCCCGGTCGCCAGATCGACGCGCCGGACCCGGTGATTGCCGATGTCGCAGATGAACAGCGACTCTCCCACGATCGCAATCGAATGCGGTCGGTTCAGCTTCGCCTTGCGGGCCGCACCGCCGTCCCCGGAAAACCCCGCCTCGCCGCAGCCGGCCACCGTTTCGATCCGTCCGTCCAGACCCACCCGACGTACCACGTGGTTCTTCATCTCCACAAAGTACATGTTTCCCGCGCGGTCGAAGCGGACTTCGTACGGCTCGTTCAAACGAGCTTCGCGCGCCGGGCCGCCGTCCCCCGAATAGCCGCGGTCACCGCAACCCGCCGCCGTCTCGATCCGGCCGGTGCGCAGGTCGATCCGTCGAATCGAGTGCGCTGCGACCTCACAGACGTACAAAGCCCCGTCAGGTCCGATCGCAACTCCGTACGGCTCGGCCACCGCTGCCCGCACAGCCGGACCACCGTCTCCGGCGTGCCCGCGAACTCCCGTTCCCGCCAACGTCCGAACGCGACCCCGTACGCCCAGGGCGGCGTGCCCGATCAGCGGTCGCCCCATGACCACGACCACCGCCCAGACGACCAGCACCGCCCCCGAGGCGATCGCCGCCGATCCACCGATACGCCGTGCAACCATGACCACACTTTCCCTTACGCAACCCGACCGAGCCGTGCCCCCTGAACGAACAAGACGCCGCGAACGGCCCGTTCACATCGGAATCCGACCACACGAATCGCCGACGCGGCCTTCCGACCTCGGTCGATCCCGGCGCACGGCCCGGCTTGCCTGCCATGGCGCGGCACTCGGGCATGGTTCGGCCACCGACGGTTTCCCCGCTACGGCACCGCCAAACGCCGGCCGCCCGCCCGCATCGCACTCAGGGAACCACCGACATCAACTCCACCGCTCGGCGCCATTCCGCCCGCCGCGGGGTCATCCCCTTTCGTCGCGGATCGTCTCGCTGGGCCGGGAAGCTTTCAAGCCCTCCAAGGCAGCGGGAACGGTCTCGGCGAGTTCCCACAGATTGGCCAATCGCATGGAAGAGAGAACCTGTTGGGCCTGCGGCCGTGCGCCGCACACGATCAGACGGCCCCCGTACGGCTCGATCGAACGGTAAATGCGGACCATCACGCCGACCAGGTTCGAGTTCAGCATCTCCACATCGCCCAGGTCGACGACGACGTGAGCCGGCCGATTGTCCTGAACATAGCGCAACAACACGTTGCCTTCTTCGTGCAACTCGTAGTACCGATGCCGCTGACCCCGAACATGGCATAGGCACACGGCGTCGCGCATTTCCACGTCGAACACACGACGCAGTCGTCCATCCGTCATCCTCACCTCTCCGGCTTCGACCGTCGGACTCGCAGGGAAATGATCAGCAAGAATATCCATTCATAGAGTCACATCACTCATCAAATGCGGCAACTGACGCCCGTATGCCGGTCAACAATGATACGCGTACGGTCACTCCTCCGCAACGTGCTCACCGCCTTGTCCGACCGCGGCCACGAAGCCGTGTCGCTTCGCCCAACGCGCCGAAGCCGGTGTCGACCACCACGACGGCTTCGCCGACAGCCGACCTTTCGTCACTCCCGCAACCACCGGGCGAATCGGACACCGCGCGGGATCCGTCCAGTCGCATCGGGCCCGGTTCCCGCATACCATGGAAGCACGCGGCCACCGTCCGTCCGGGCCCCGCACCGGCGTTTCCCATGGGAACGCGGCGCCTCACGACTGGGACAGCGCCTTCCCGGACGATGCCGATTCGTCCGGCAATGCCGGCTTCGAGAGAGGACAGCTCCAGCCACGAGCCGGAAGCTCTGCCGGACAGGCCCACAGCGTGCAACGGCGGAGCGACCGGACACCGTGCTCGAAAGGCCGCACAAGAACGGCGCACGCCTGATGGAACGACCCCAATTCTGCAGCCGTATTGCTCAGCAAGGAGTTGCTCGATCATGAGTTCCGGAACTCCGCAACGGCCGCACAACGAACGTGGCCAAC
>RFHO01000331.1 GCA_003696385.1 Planctomycetota bacterium
CAATCACGGTCGTCGTCCGGCCAGCGCCAAGGCCCGCCGCGCCAAACGCCGTCACATCCGCACCTGACGACGGGTCTCGCGGCGGCCGGCGTTCCGTCCGGCGTTCGTCGCTGCGCCGACACGATCGCGTCCCCAGCCGCAGGCCGGCGGTGTGTTGCGGTGCATCCGCAAGCCACCCGACGCCGCAAGCCTCCACGCCGTTCCGACGGAACCACCAAGATGTCCGACCGCTCGCCCACCTGCCTTGTACCTGCCGGTCGTCTCCGTCGATCGCACGATACGCCGGCATTGGTCTGCCCCCGACCCGACTGTACCCGCCGCGGGCCGTACGCTCGGGCGGTATCGGCATTGGCGGTGCTGGTGGGATTCGCGTGTATGGCCCGCGCGACAGACGGCGCCGAACCGCAGGCGCGCAAGCCGGCGGCCGTGGTGCGCAGCGAGCAGGGGCTGCGGTATTACCGCGAAAAGGTGCTGCCCTTGCTGAAGAAGCACTGCTGGGAGTGCCACTCCGCCACGTCCAAGCCGTTGCGTGGCAACCTCCGGTTGGACACACCCGCGGGCTGGCTGCGCGGTGGCGACTCGGGCCCGGCCGTCGTTCCACACGATCGGAACAGCCTGCTGCTTTCGGCCGTGCGGTATGAAGACTATGAGATGCCGCCGCGCGGCAAACTGTCGCCACAGGAGATCGCCACACTGGAACGCTGGGTGGAGATGGGTGCCCCTGCGCCGGCCGACGAAGCGTCCGCGCCCCGGGAGGAAGACGGCGACATCGACTGGGACAGCGCCCGGCGGTTCTGGGCCTTCCAGCCGCCGCGCAAGCACCCGTTGCCGGACATCCCGCGAACGCTGTTCGGTGGCGGACCGGGTGGCCCGCCCACGTGGATCGATCGGTTTGTCGGGGCGCGTCTGCACCAGGCGGGGCTGCGTCCCGCTCCTCCGGCCGATCGGGCCACTCTGCTGCGGCGGGTATTCATCGACCTGACCGGGCTGCCCCCCACGCCCGAGCAGGTCCGGGCGTTTCTCCGTGACGAGCGGCCGGACGCCTACGAGCGTGTCGTCGACCGCCTGCTGGCTTCGCCACGATTCGGCGAGACGTGGGGCCGTCACTGGCTCGATCTGGCCCGCTACGCCGACTCCAACGGCGGCGACATCAACCTCACCTACTACAACGCCTGGCGGTACCGCGATTACGTCATCGCATCGTTCAACCAGGACAAGCCTTACGACGTCTTCGTCCGCGAGCAGATCGCCGGCGACCTGATGCCGGCCGCCTCGGAAGAACAGGCCGCCGAACGGCTCATTGCCACCGGCTTTCTGATGGTCGGTCCCAAGATGCTCAGTGAACGCGACAAGACCAAGCTCCGGCTGGACGTCGTCGACGAACAACTGCAGACCATCGGCACCGCATTTCTCGGCCTGACCGTCGGCTGCGCCCGCTGTCACGACCACAAGTTCGATCCCATCCCCAGCCGGGATTACTACGCACTCGCCGGCTTCCTGTACAGCACACACACCATCGAGGGAATCCGCCTGAACAACGTGAACGTCTCCGGCTGGCTGGAACGGCCGCTGCCCATCTCTCGGGAACGGGAGGCTTACTTCCGCCGAATCCAGCAGGAATTGGAGGAGGTCCGCTCCCGGATCAAGACACTCAAGGCCAGGATCCGCAAGACGCCGTCGCTGGCCGGCGTGGACCCGAAACGACTGGACGGCATCGTCATCGACGACACCCAAGCGGAAAAGGTCGGCACGTGGAAACGCTCCACGTACTCCCCCCGCTACGTCGGCGAGGGATACATCCACGACAACCGCGAACAGCCAGGACACAAGCGTGTGGTGTACTCGGCGGAGATTCCCGCCGCGGGCAAATATGAAATCCGCATCAGCTATCCGTACGCCAAGGGTCGGGCCACGAAGGTCCGGGTGATCATCGACGCCGCCGACGGCCGCCACACCGTGACCGTCGATCAGTCTCAGCCGCCGGACGTCGTCGGGTTGTTCAAGAAACTGGGGCGGTTCCATCTCGAAGCGGGTCGGCGGGCCGTCGTGACGATCACCAACACCGGGACCGACGGCTACGTCATCGCCGACGCCGTGCAGATTCTTCCCGCCGAATTGGCGGACCAGTTGGCCGACCTCCCCGCGCGCACGTGGAAGCAACCGGCCGGCTCGGACGAAACCACCAGGCTTCGGCGGCAGTTGGCCTCCCTCGAAGAGCGGTCCAAGCAGCTCTCGGCGGAACTCGCACGACGGCCGATGGCGATGGCCGTTCGCGACGCCCCGGACGCGGGTGACCTGGCTTTGCGGATCCGCGGCGAGCCCCATCGCACCGGCCCCACCGTGCCCCGCGGTTTTCTGACCGTCACGCGTCACCTGTTCGCCGATTCCGCGGAATTGCTGGCGCAGCACGCGCCGGGCGACGAGACGGCGGCAGAGTTCATCGGCACGCCCGAAGGGTTCGCTCTTCCCCCTCAGGGAAGCGGCCGCGAAGCACTCGCCGCCTGGATCACCGATCCACGCAACCCGCTCACCGCCCGGGTCATCGCCAACCGCGTCTGGCACCATCTGTTCGGCCAAGGCATCGTTCCGACCGTCGACAACTTCGGAAACCTCGGCGAGCGGCCGTCGCATCCACAACTGCTGGATATGCTCGCGGTGCGGTTCGTCGAGCACGGATGGTCGATCAAGTGGCTCGTGCGGGAAATCGTCCTGTCGGCAACCTACCGCCAGTCCTCCGCCGCGCCGCGGCAGACGTACGAGCGGGCGCAACGGATCGATCCGCGCAACCGCCTGTTGTGGCGCCACCGTTTGCGCCGGCTGACGGCCGAGTCCTTGCGCGACACCGTGCTGTTCGTCAGCGGACAACTGGATGAGACGATGGGCGGTTCCACCGTCGCCGATCTGCCCGAACAGGCCGTCGCCAACAGCTCCAAGCAGGAAGGCGGTGTGGACATCGGCAAATTCACTCGCCGCACGGTCTACCTGCCCGTCGTCCGCAACGCTCTGCCCACACTGCTGACCGCCTTCGACTTCGCCAACCCGGAAATGTGCACCGGCCGCCGCAGCGTCACCGGCGTCCCCACGCAGGCACTCGTTCTGTTGAACAGCCCCCTGCTGCGCAACGCCGCCCAGCGGATCGCTGACGCCATGCTGGCCGCACTGTCCGACGATGGGCGGTCCGATCACCCCACGGCACACGACCGCCGGCGGCTCCGCTGGCTGGCAATGCGGATCTGGCAACGCCCACCGGACGAAATCGAAGCGCGACGTCTGTTGCAGGCCGTCGCCGAAGCCCGCGCACGGCTCGGGGACGCTCCCGACGATTTCCCGGATGAACACGCCCGGCGGCGCGAACGCCGTATCTGGACGGACGTGGCGCACGCGATGCTCGCTTCCGTCGAGTTCTGGTTCTACCGCTGAGGTCCGTGCGCGGACGCGGCGAACGCCGCACCGCTGGCTTGCCGGATTCCGCGAACGGACGCGGGCCGACCGGCCACCGTCCGGATCGGCCGTCGCACACCGCCCCCCGCCCGAACAACGGAACGGTCGCGCAGCTGCTCGGTCGCCACTGCAGAACCAACGGTTCGCAAACACGGTGG
>RFHO01000033.1 GCA_003696385.1 Planctomycetota bacterium
ATCTGGGAACCCTGCGATCATGCGGTCGCTTTCGTGGCGAGCGGTTTCGTCGGCCAACCTGTCCGGTTGGTCTCGATCCTGGTTGCCCCCGGGGTCGGGGCGCCGGAGCCCCGCACGTCGTCGTGTCGGCAATTACGAAAGCCGTGCCGCACCGCGGAAAAGCCGCCGCCGAGAAGACGCGGGTATTGCGCAACCACTTGCCAAGAAGCAATTTGCAATTGCAGTCTGCTCTGACCGGAATCGGGCGGGGTTTCGTGAGTCCTTCAGGACTGCCGTCGACTTGTGCAGCATGTGCTGCGCGTTCCGGCAGGTCCCCGGTCGGGACGGGGCGATTCGCGTTCGACTCCACAGCCGGACCGGGCACGTGGACAGGCAAGCGGCCGGGCGACTGTGACAATGTGTCAGCGGCAGTCTTGCCGAGCGGTCCTGTCTCGTGACAGGTCTACCATCCGCCTCGGGCAGGCGGATGGCGAGTCCCGATCGCAACCCTCTTGTCGGCAGGCACTTGCGAATTCAGACGCTGTTGGTACGGCGTTCGCTAGCTGAGGGAGCGAAGTGATGGTATGCCGCTCGACGGCGGCGCTCATGGATGGGGCCAGACACGAATGGCCGTGGCCTCGAACGGATCAGCCGGAACCGGTGACGATCGGGGATGCACCGGGAACGAGTCGGATTGGCTCCAGGAGTCACAGGAGAGGGTACAAGCAGATGGCAACCGCGACCAAGAGCAAGAAGAAGATCAATCTGGTGCCGTTGGGTGATCGCGTCGTCGTGCGTCGCGAGGAAGCCGAAGAGACGACGGCTGGCGGGATCGTGCTGCCGGACACGGCAAAGGACAAGCCGAAGCGGGGCGAAGTGGTGGCCATCGGCGATGGTCATGTGAAAAACGACGGCACCAAGGTTCCGCTGACGGTGAAGGTCGGCGACAAGGTGATCTTCAGCCCGTACGCCGGCGAGGAGATCAAGATCGACGACGAGGAGTACGTGTTGCTGCGGGAAAGCGACATCCTGTGCACCTACAGCGAAGACTGAGCCGTTTCACGACGGCCGTGCCGGTCTGATCCGGCCGGGAGCGAGGGCACAAGTACGGCTGCGGCATGTCGGTGCGTTCGGCCGCAGCCGCCCGCGCATGTGGCATTCGGCCGATGATCGAGGGGTGCGGCGACGCACGAGGTGGTTCGGCCGACAGGGCGGACGACAAGGAACCGAGGGCATAACAGGGAGACAGAACGACCATGGCCAAGATGATCGCATTCGATCAGGAAGCTCAGGAAGCGATGCGGCGGGGCGTGAGCAAGCTGGCCCGCGCCGTGCGCGTGACGTTGGGGCCGCGGGGCCGCAATGTGATCCTGGAAAAGAGCTTCGGCTCGCCGACCGTGACCAAGGACGGCGTGACGGTGGCTCGGGAAATCGAGTTGCCGGACAAGTTCGAAGACATGGGCGCGAAGATGGTCAAGGAAGTGGCCAGCAAGACTTCGGACGTGGCCGGTGACGGAACCACCACGGCCACCATCCTGGCCGAAGCCATCTACAACGAAGGCCTGAAGGCGGTCGTCGCCGGTGTGAGCCCGTTGGAGATGAAACGGGGCATGGACCGGGCGGTCGACGACATCGTGGCGAAGCTGAAGGACATGTCGACCGAATGCCGCACGTCCAAGGCGATCGCTCAGGTCGGCACGGTCGCGGCCAACGGCGATACGGAAATCGGCGAAATCCTGGCCAAGGCGATGGAGCAGGTGGGCAAGGACGGCGTGATCACGGTCGAAGAAGGGCAGAGCCTGGAGACTACGCTGGAGCTGGTCGAGGGCATGCAGTTCGATCGCGGGTATCTGTCGCCGTACTTCGTCACCGACCCGCAGAACATGCAGTGCGTGCTGGAAGACTGCTTCGTGCTGGTGCACGAGAAGAAAATTTCGAACGTCAAGGATCTCGTGCCGGTGCTCGAAAAGGTGGTCAACGCGGGTAAGCCGCTGTTGATCATCGCCGAGGACGTCGAAGGCGAAGCGCTGGCCACGCTGGTGATCAACAAGCTGCGCGGCACGCTCCGCGTCTGTGCCGTCAAGGCGCCCGGCTATGGCGACCGCCGCAAGGCGATGCTGCAGGACATCGCGATCATGGTCGGCGGCACGGCGATTTTCGAGGACCTGGGCATCAAGCTGGAGAACGTGCAACTGAACGACCTGGGCCGGGCCAAGAAGGTCGTTGTGGACAAGGAGACCACCACGATCATCGAAGGCGCCGGCAAGCCGGCCGACATCAAGGCACGGATCGAGCAGATTCGACGCGAGCTGGAGCAGTCGACCAGCGACTATGACCGCGAGAAGCTCGAAGAGCGGATCGCGAAGCTCTCCGGCGGCGTGGCGCAGATCAATGTCGGTGCCGCGACCGAGAGCGAGATGAAGGAAAAGAAGGCTCGCGTCGAGGACGCCTTGCACGCCGTGCGGGCGGCGGTCGAGGAGGGCATCCTGCCGGGCGGCGGCGTGGCCCTGCTGCGAGCTTCCGCCAGCCTGAAACCGCGCGGACTGACGCACGATGAGCAGGTCGGGTACAACATCATCGTGCGGGCCTGCCGGGCGCCGGTGACGCAGATCGCCAACAACGCCGGTGTCGATGGCGGCGTGATCTGCGAGAAGGTGCTCGAGCTGGAAGGCAATCAGGGCTACAACGCCGCAACTGGGAAGTTCGAAGATCTCGTCAAGGCGGGCGTGATCGACCCGACCAAGGTCACGCGGACGGCCCTGCAGAATGCCGCCAGCGTCTCCACGCTGCTGCTGACCAGTGACGCGCTGATCGCCGAAAAGCCCAAGGAAGAAAAGAAAGGCGGCGGTGGTGACGAAGATCTGTACTGACCGTCCGGCCGCAGACGCACACTGACGTAGCGGCGGGATGGCTGCCGCGGCACCGGCGGAAACAGCGGCGAACGGGCCGGCGCACCGGCAGCATGACCGACGGCCCGAGGTTGAGGACGACGGTACAGCCCCGTCTGTCTGCAGCCCACCAGCGGGGACACTCCGCGCCACACCAAGCCACGAGGGCTGCCGAACCTGCGGCCGCTCGCACATCCCGCCGATTCACATATACCCAGCCCCGGCGGGGCACCGGCCCCTCGGGGCTTTTTGCTTGGCACGTTCCTGGCCCCCCTGACGGGAGCAGCCGAACTTGCGTGGGCTGTCCCTCCTGTGACCTCTGTCGTGAATCGGTGAGCCGACGCATCGGTGGGGGCGCTGGCCGGGCGGTTGCCGCGCGCGTGGTGACATCGGCAGCCGGTCACGAGGAGCGGTCCGACGTGCCCGATGGGGATGGTTCGGAAGGGGGCTGGTCGTCGGCGGAAACGGTTTCGATCTGGTCGGGGAGGTTGAAGTCGAGCAGCGTGCTCCGAACGGCTTCCAGTTCGTGCGAGGTCAGCCCGCTTTCGGCCTGGACTTCCACTTCGACACGCAGCTTCAGGCTGCAGCCGGGGCGGTTGATGAACCGGGCCAGCACGCCGTTGTAGAAGTTCATCCACTTCGTTGACGGAACGATGCCAGACCAGCGGAAGGCCTTGAATGTCGCTGTCGGCTCGCCGGTCGGCGGGGGCTGTGGCATTGGCGGTGCCGGGGTCGGCGGTGGTGGCGCGTCGGTTTCCGTCGCCTCGCCGCCGACGTTGGAAACGGCCGGTCCGGCGGTGCCGGTCGTTTCGGCGTACCATTGCTGGGCGGCTTCTCTGGTGAGCAACACGGCGTGGTCGGAGAACTCGACGTCGTGCGCTTGCAGCGGCTGCGCGGCTTCCTTCGGCCGGCGATGTTCCGCCCATTCGAAACGCTGGAAATCGTCGCCGCGGGTGCCCCGAACGGCATAGGCGAAGCGCCCTTTGCGAACGCCTTCCGCGATCGTCTCCCGCAGTGTGTCCGTCTGTCTCAGGCGCGGCAAACGGGGCGAGGCAAAGAAGGCGTCCCGGAGGTCGCGGACGGTCCATTCGGGCTTTGCGGGAGGCCAGTTGCGCACCAGCACCTCGGGACTGACGCGGCGGGCGACCAGGTCGACCTGTTCCAGTCGGTCCAGGATCATGGCGGGTAGAGATTCGGCCGCGCTGGAATGCGTCAGCCCCAGGTCGATCCGGCGGAGCGTCCCGTCCGCTTCCAGCAGACACACGTGGCGGTACACCCGCCAGACGGACTCCTTCAGCTCACTCGACACCCGTTGGATCCTTTGCTGGAGTTGTTGCCGCAGGTCGTCTTCCAGTTGCAGCTCGTCGGCTTCCTGCGCCAGTGCCTCCAGCGCCAGCAACCGGCGGGCGGCGGTCAGCAGCGGGCTGGGCGTGTCGGCGACGCAGAAGATCAGGGCGCTCTTGAAG
>RFHO01000034.1 GCA_003696385.1 Planctomycetota bacterium
ATGGCAACACAGGACGAAATGCCCGGATCGGGAAATGGTGGCTGGCGGCGCTGGTCGTCGCGGTGGTCGCGTCGGGGGGGCAGGTTCACGCGGAGGAGGGAACGTTGAAGCCGATTCGCACGGTGGAAGGCATCACGGAGTACCGATTGCCCAACGGGCTGCAGGTGTTGCTGTTCCCCGATCCGTCCAAACCGACGGTGACCGTGAATCTGACGGTATTCGTGGGTTCGCGGCACGAGGGTTACGGCGAGGCGGGGATGGCGCACCTGCTGGAGCACATGTTGTTCAAGGGGACGCCGACGCATCCGGACATTCCGCGGTTGCTGCAGGAGCGGGGGGCTCGGTTCAACGGCACGACGTGGCTGGACCGCACGAACTACTACGAAACGCTGCCGGCCAGCGAGGAGAATCTGGTGTTCGCGATCCGGCTGGAAGCCGACCGGATGGTCAACAGTCCGATCCGCGCGGAGGACCTGGCGTCGGAGATGACGGTGGTCCGCAACGAATTCGAGCGGGGGGAGAACGATCCGATCCGGGTGCTGCTGCAGCGGGTGCAGTCGGTGGCCTACGACTGGCACAACTACGGCCGGCCGACGATCGGCAACCGGGCGGACATCGAACGGGTGCCGGTGGAGCGGCTGCGGCGGTTCTACAAGAAGTACTACCAGCCGAACAACGCGGCGCTGATCGTGGCGGGGCGGTTCGAGCCGGCCGTGGCGTTGAATGCGATCACGAAGTACTTCGGCGCGATTCCGCGACCGCCGCGGGAGATCGAACAGACCTACACCGAAGAGCCGCCTCAGGACGGCGAGCGCACGGTGACGCTCCGCCGTGTGGGCGAAGTGGGCGCGGCGGCGCTGCTGTTCCACATTCCCGCCGGACCGCATCCGGATTTCGTCCCGGTGGACCTGTTGACCACGGCACTGACGCTGGCCCCTTCCGGCCGCCTGTACAAGGCGCTGGTGGAGACGAAGAAGGCGTCGACGGTCTATGGTTCGGCGATGCCGCTGCACGATCCGGGGATCGTGCGGTTTCTGGCGGTCGGGACGCCCGGCACGGATCCGGCCGAGCTGCGGGACATCATGATCGGCGTGTTGGAGGAGGTGGCGAACGAGGGGGTCACGTCCGAGGAACTGGAGCGGGCGCGACGGCGGCTGCAGAAGCAGATCGAGCTGGCCGCCGACGACACGCAGCAGACGGCCATCGAGCTGAGCGAATGGGCCGCCCAGGGGGACTGGCGGCTGAAGTTTCTGTACCGGGACCGCGTCGAAAGCGCCACGGGCGACGACGTGCATCGGGTGGCCAGGGCCTACCTGCGCGAATCGAACCGCACGGTGGGGCTGTTCATTCCCACCGAAGCGCCCAGCCGCACGCCGATTCCACCGACACCGGATCTGGCGAAGATGATCGGCGACTATCGTGGCCGCGAAGTCGCGGCGGCGGGCGAGGCGTTCGACGTGTCGGCAGAGAACGTCGAGCGGCGCACGCAGTGGGGCACGCTCTCGACCGGGCTGCAGACGGCGCTTCTGCCGAAGAAGACGCGGGGCGAGGCGGTGGTCGTGCGGCTGACTCTGCGATTCGGCTCGCTGGAAACCCTCAAAGGCCTGAAGACGGCCTGCGAGTTCCTGGGACCGATGATGGTCCGCGGGACGAAGCATCGCGACCGGCAGCAGATTCAGGACGCCCTGGACGAGAATCGGGCGGTCTGGAGCGCATCGAGCGAACCGGGCAAGGTGACGTTCGAAATCGAGACCAAGCGGCCGCATCTGAAGGCCGTGCTGCAGTTGCTCGAGGAGGTGCTGCGGGAACCCAGCTTTCCCGAATCGGAACTGGAAGTGCTGCGCCAGCAGCAATTGACGGCGATTGAGCAGGCGCGGACGGAACCGCAGGCTCTGGCGTTACGGACGCTGCGGCGCAAGTTCCGCCCCTATGAGCCGGACGACCCGCGCTACGAACCGACGCTGGACGAGGAATACGAACGGGTCAAAGCGCTGCGGCGCGAGGATCTGGTCCGCCTGCATGCCGAGTTTCTCAACGGAAACCACGGGCAGTTGGCCGTGGTGGGCGACTTCGAACCCGACGAAGTGCGGGCGGTGTTCGAGCAAATCTGCGCGGGGTGGAGCAGCGAGCATCCCGTCCAGCACATCCCGCAGCGGGGTGATTTCGACATCGAGGCCGAGTACATCGAGATCAAGACGCCGGACAAGGCCAATGCCTGGTACTTCGCGGGCCAGTTGCTGCCCATGCGGGACACACATCCGGACTATCCGGAGCTGATTCTGGGGAACTTCGTGCTGGGCAGCGGAGCGTTGAGTTCGCGGCTGGGCAACCGCGTGCGGCAGAAGGAAGGGCTTTCCTATGGGGTGTTCTCGCACTTTTTCGCAAGCCCGACCGATGATCGAGCGTCGCTGACGATCATGGCCAGCTTCAAGCCGGAAAACAAGGATCGTCTGCGGGCGGCGATCCGCGAGGAGCTGCAGAAACTGCTCGAACACGGCGTCACCGAAGCGGAGCTGGAGTCGGCCCGAAAAGGATACCTGCAGCAGATTCACGTCGCGCGGACCAGCGACAGCCGCCTGGCCGCCGAACTCTCCCGACTGCTGTACGCAGGCCGCACGATGCGGTTCGTCGCCGAGTTCGAGAAGCAATTGAGCGAAGCGAGCGTCGAGGCGGTCAACGCGGCACTGAAACGGCACTTCACGCTGAAGAAGCTGGTGGAAGTGACCGCGGGCGACTTCTGAGATGCCGGCGGGCTGCGACACGTGCCGGGCCGCGCGGCCGATGGCGTCGGGCCGCGTGGTCATGGCGCCGCCGGTGTGGCAACGGGCACGGCGTGAGGCGAATGGCGGGCGGCGGGCGCAGGTGTTGCGTCGCGAACCGTCGGGGCTTCGCGAGGCGCTCGGCGTGGTCCGGATCGAGCGCGCCGAGCGCGGGCCTTCAGCGAATCAGACGCACTTCGGCGACCACGAGCCTGTGGTCCGATCCGTTGGCCGTACCGACCAGCGCCCGAGCGACGTCCCAGTGATCGCTGACCAGAATGTGGTCGATGCGCACCCAGGCCAGCCCCGGAAGCCAGCGACGCCTCGGCGAACAGGGAGCGGTGTAGCCGAAGCCCCATCCGGCGGCGGCGAAGGTCGAGCGGAGATCCTTCCAGGGCTCGAACACACGGCTGCTGCGCGGCGTATTCCAGTCGCCGGTCACGATCAGGGGCGCGTCCGCGGCGAGCCGGCGCAGGTGCGCGGCCGTCCGGGCGGATTCGAGCCCGCGCACGAACGTGTTCAGCCGGATCGCCGCCTGCGCGTCTCCGCGCAACAGATTCCCGGGCGTGAGCGATTCGAAGCCTTTGCGCGGCGTTTCCAGGTGCAGGGTGGCCACGGCGATCGACTGGCCGTGGCAATCGAGCAGGGCGGCCAGAGCCGTCTGCCGCTCGGTTTCGCTCACCCGGACGCGGCCGAGCGGACGCAGCGGATACCGGGCCGCGATCACGAACTCGCCGTCATGCACCCAGTAGTACGGATGCAGGTACTCCCGCAACACGCCGGGAAGACTCACCGCTTCCTGCAGGGTGATCACGTCGGGATTGAATCGCGAAAGCTCGGCCAGCAGTGTGGGCAGGCTGCCTTCGAACTGCTGCACGTTCAGGCTGGCCACCGTCAGACGGATCGGTCCGGTACTGCGGGCCTCCGCGGGATCCGCCGCAGAGACATCTTGCTGCGGGACCGCTTTTGCCGGCGGTTGGGCCGACGGGGCGGGCGGCGATGCGTCGAGGCATTGCCACAAGGCCCCCGCCGAAAACCCGGTCAGCCCCAACAGCGCACAGATCGCCGTTACGGCGTTGGCGAGCGCCAGGCTCCGTGACGCGCGGATCGTCAGCGGCATCGCCGCCAGCGCCGGCAGCAGCCACAGTTGCCGCGGCGCGAACGTGGCGAGCGTCCCCAGCCAGGTCCGTTCGGCGTCGACGCGAATCAACCAGAACCCTGCGCCGACCACCACTGCATGAACGATCGTCGCATAGAGCGGAACGCGGTCCGGCCGGCGACGACGTGCAGCGGATTCTGCGGCCACGTCCGGACGCCGCGGCGTTTGCCCGGGTCGGCGCGCGTCCAAGCGAAGCGCCGGGGGCGCGGCTGAAACAGCGGCGGTTGGCGGTTCGAGCATCGGAGGCGGGGTGCGATCCATCATCGGGGACGAACGACTCATGAGACTACGCCTGCGGCGCCGGGGCCGTGCGGGCCGCGGAGCGACGCGGGGCGTCGGAGTCGGGCTGCGGTTCGGCACCGGTAGTGCAGCGGTCGGCCCAGCCTGCGGCGAGGTTCTCGAGGTCCGGTTCGCGCAGACCGGCTTCGGCCTGATGGACCAGGCAGGCCATTTCCCACGCGGTCACGTAATACAGACGCAGCGCGGGGCAGCGGGCCCGGAGATCGGCCAGTTGCCGATGGAATCGCTGCGTCCGCTCGCCGAGCCACGCCTGGCGATTGCCGTCCTTGCAGCCGTGCGTGTGCAGCTTGACGAAGACCCAGTCCGGACGGCCCCACACGTGCACGGCGGCATCCAGCCACCGGCGGAAGCGCGACAGCGTGGGCAGAAAGCCGGCGTGGATGTCTCCGTTTTCGGTCCGCGGCAGGATCCCCCACTTGCGGGATGACCAGTCCAGGCACAACGGCCCCTGGATCATCAGCAAAGCGTCCTCGGGGGACGGCTGTCCGACGGCGGCGGGAACCCCGGTGTCGTGCGACTTCGGACCGGGACGCTGGCGGGCGTAGTAGATGCTGTTGATCGTGCGGGTCTGAGTGGAGCTGGGGGCGGACGGCATCGTGAAATCGGCGTAGCAGCCGGTCCGCAGCAGAACGTCGATCTCTTCGTTCACGCCGCACCAGCGACCATCGGGGCGGGAGTTGCACAGGGCCCAGTTGCCGTGGATGAAGCCGTAGACGATGCGACCGGTGAGCGGATCGCGGCGGAGCAGGCCGTGGCGGTCGGCCAGAGCGTCCCGGAATCGCTCGAGCTTCTCGCGAAAGCCGTCGGCCGTGTCGCCGTCGTGGTGCAGGTGCACGTCGACGTCGCCGAATCCGGCGTCGCACAGCTTCCGCAGCCGATCGAGGTATTCCGGTCGGTATTCGTCCTGCGGAAAGAAGAACGTGTGCTGCGGCGGCCGTTCGCGACAGTCTCGGAAGCGATCGAACAGCCCGGGGTACTCCGCCACCCAGTGATCGATGCGCTGGAGGGCCACCGAGCGATCCGCACCGCCCCACTGCGGTTCGTAGTGGTCGCAGACGGCCAGGAACACGTGCAGCGACTCGGAATCCGGCGGCGAAGCGGGCGTCCGTTTTCCGGGAACCCGCCGTCCGGACGGCTTCAGCACGCCGCGGACGATCCGCTGCACCGCGCGACGGTGACGGCGCACCGTGCGGGACGGAATCAGATAGGCGGGCAACCAGTACTGCATGTGGCGTGAACGGATCATCTGCCACACGACGACCGTGCCCGCGGCGATCAGCAGCAGTACGG
>RFHO01000035.1 GCA_003696385.1 Planctomycetota bacterium
GTCACGGCCTGCAACGCCCACAGC
This sequence comes from Planctomycetota bacterium, assembly GCA_003696385.1. GTDB lineage: Bacteria > Planctomycetota > Planctomycetia > Planctomycetales > Planctomycetaceae > J052. Next base: position 25 of record RFHO01000035.1, read on the forward strand.
GGCTGTTCGGGATAGCGGAACCAGACGTCCTGCAGCTCGATCCTGCCCCGCACGGAGGACCTGTTCAGCGGACGTCGGCCGCGTGAGGGCAGCATCTCGACCGGCTCGGCCAACAGGTCCAACACGCGGTCCAGTGCCGAAAGGCCGTTCTGGAACTGTGCCGAACTTTGAGCCAGGACGGCCAGCGGTTCAAGGAGCATCAGCAGGTACGCGAGGAACATCATCAGGTCTCCCAGCGTCAGGGCCCCCTGCAGCACCCGCCATCCGCCGTAAAGCAGCAAGGCGGCGCTGCCCAGGGGGATCAGCGCCTCCCACACCGCCTCCAGAATGCGCGACCACCACCAGACGAACAATTCCTGCCGCGTCATCAGGTTGGTGTTGCGGACGTAGCGCCACGTCTCGGCCCGTTCGCGGGCGAATCCGCGGACGACCCGGATGCCGGCAAACACCTCCGTGGCATGGCCGTCGATGTGTTCCCGCTGCGCACGGATGTCCCGGTACAGCGGCCGGATGCGACGGACCCACGTGCGATGCGCCAGGTACAGCGCCGGCAGCAGCCCCAGCGTCCCCAGCAGCAACCGCCAGTCGACCCAGGCGAGGATCACCAGGCTTCCCACCAACTGGACGACCGCCCGCCAGGGGTTGTAGAGCATGGCAAAGACCAGCTCGCCCACCGCGCCGCCGTCCTCCCGCAGCACGCTGGCCACTCCGCCGGAACGCAACTGTTGGACGCGGTACAACGGCAGCCGGATGACATGCTCGAACAACCGCTTGCGGACGCGGATCTGCACGCGTTTGGTCAGTCGCGTGGCGACCCAGCGTCCCGAGAGATGGATGGCCACCCGCAGCATCGACGCCACGATCACGACCAGAACGCAGGCGACCAACAACGAACCACGGTCGGCGGCGGAAATGCCCACCCGACGCAGCAGGCGGACGAAGGGCTCGGCCAGCGGCCGGTCCCCCAGCACGTTGTCGACCACCACCTTCGTCGTCGCGGGGGGCACGAGGGCCAGGCATGTGGCGAGCGTCAGCGTACCCAGAGCATACGCGAGCGCCGCATACTGACCGCGAAGCAGACGCAGGAACTCCGCCAGCAGTTGCAAGCCTCCGCGCTGGCGACGACCGCGACGGCGCTCGGCAGAGAACGGCAGCCGGTGCGCGGAGCCACGTCCGCGGAGGACGCCGAGATATTCGCGAAAGAGTTGGCGGCTGCTGCGGCGATGCAATCCCATGTGGGTACTATAACCGCCGCACACGGCGTGGCGGAACCGACGTCAGGCGTGCGAATCTCCGCGGCAGCCGTGCCCCACAGGATCCGTTCGCCGGACGGCGGCGGAACGTCACGCGAACCGAGCGGTGGTCCCGGGCATTCGCCCCGCTTGGTTCCCGCGAACGTCTGCCGCAGGCCCGGTCACCCCCAGAAGCGTTCGCCGTAGAGGTTGATTTCGGGCTGCGTTTCGACCTCGACGTCGCCGTAGACCTTTGTCTGGCAGGCCAATCGGAGTTGTTTCTCGCGGCCGAGCCGGGCAAAGAACGTCAGCGGGTGCTTGAGCATGTTGAAGAATTCCCACCACCCCTGGCGGCTGACGTTTTCCTCACCCTTCTTGATGCACACGCGGCAGGTGGCGCAGATTCCCAACCCCGGACAGTGGATGTACTTATCGATGCCGCTGTAGACCTCCACCCCCGCCTTGAGTGCCTCGCGGCGGAGGTTGGCCCCCTCGGGAACCTCGACGACCTTCTTTTCCTTGATGAAGTTGATCTTCGGCATTGCCCTGCCCTTCGCTAGCCAGCGGACCGGTCGATCTGCTGCGTTGCCGTCGCGTGACCCGCCGTAGACAGCGGATTATGGCCGCGGCACGGGCGGTCGCAACCAATCCGCCACTGCAAAGGCCGTTTTCTCACATCTGAAATGCGGCCTTTCTCGAGTTTCGGCAAAAACTCCCGGAACGCCTCCCGGGGCGATGTCCCCGCACAGCACGGCGCGGCGAGGGCACAGGCCATCGGGGGTTTCGGTGCCGAGTCGCCGCCACCGGACACACATCCGCAAGAATCCGCAGCCTGTCCATTGGTCAGCCCAGCCCCCGCAGATTTCCCACTTTCGTACAGGCTGTGACGGTCCTGACGGCCCTGCGGCCCGCAAAGTCTTCCTTGTCGAAACGACCGTCTCAACCGCGGCGACCGGACGCGCAGAGCCCGTAAATCTTTTTGCGATCCGCGCTTGCAGACGATCAAGCCACAGCCGTCGCAATCCGATGAATGTGACCAGCCGCAAGGATCGTCGCAACGCGATGGACCACCCGCGGCTGGAATGGTCGGCGTCTCGTGACCGGCCCGAACGATCCGAAACACCGCAACAGATGCTGCAGAACGACCATCGCGGGACGGGCGGGCGCCTCGCCGCCCCCCACCCAGCGCCGCGACGCGGTGTGCCCACGTAAACCACCGCTGCGGCCGGCGGTCGAACGGAACCATCGATGAACCGGCGGTCGTCGCAGCGAGCGACCGTCACCTTCGGATTCCCATGGGAAGGAGACTCTGCTCCATGAAACCGATCAAACTTGCCCTCGCAGTGGTCGCGACCTTCGGGCTCAGCGGCGTTGCGCAAGCCGGCTTGTTCAATTTCAGCTTCTGGAACGCTGAAAAGAGCTGTAGCTGCACGGCGCCGAGCAAATCGAAGTGCTCTCGACCGACCATCACTCGTCCCTGTCCATCCGAACGTCCCGTGTACACGTACCAGCGTCAGCCCTCGAAGCTCGTGCCACCGTGCACCAAACCGGGCTGCTGCACGAAGGGTACTCCGGGATCGTGCACGCCGTGCAAGGACCGCGGCAAGTGCGCTCCGAGCTGCAAGGCTCCGCAAAGCTGCGCCCCTGCAGCCAAAAGCTGCACGCCTGCGGCAAAGGAGTGTGCTCCAGCGGCCAGGCATTGTGCCGCCCCGGCTCCCAAGGCGTGTGACGCCAAGGGTGCCTGCGACAGCAAAGGCGCCCGTTGCGTGAGCAAGGGTTCCGGCTGCACCAGCGGCTGCACCTCCAAGTGCACCAATCCGTGCGACAAGGCGTCGCGCAAGTGCAACGTGGATCCGTGCGAGATCGCCGAGCTGATCTACAAGTCGCAGACGGCCTGCTATGCCAAGCAGCGGCGTGCCGCGATCGACAAGCTGGGCGATCACTTCGACTGCGTCTGCAGCCCCGAGATCATGGCCGCGTTCATCTATGCCCTCAACGACGCCGATGAGCGCGTGCGGGCCGAAGCGGCCGATGAGATCGGCGACCAGCTCCGCCGCAGCAAGGGCTGCTGCTGCAGCAAGGAAGTGATCGAAGCCCTGACCTGCGCCCTGGGTGACTGCGACAAGCATGTCCGCCGGGAAGCCGAAAAGGCTCTGGAAGCCTGTGGCTACAAGGTGGTCGATGGCGTCTGCAAGACGTCCTGCACCAAGCGGGGTTGCACGACCGGTCGCTGCACCAGCGGCTGCACGAGCAAGGGGTGCGATGCGGCGCCCAAGGCGGCTCCTCCGGCTCCGGAAAACGGCATCGAACCGTCGCCCGGAGACAATCCGCCGGCCCCCGCGACCAAAAGCGCCCGCAGCCTGCTGCCCTCGCGACTCGTCCCGGCCTCGCTGTCCAACGGCGTTCGCCGCAGCACCAGCAAGCTGAGGTCCATCTTCAACGTGCTGGACTGAACGTCCGCAAGTGATCCGCCGAGGTGAGAAGGGACACCGGCCAAGACGAGCATCACGAGTCCACGGCATCCCGGCACCTCGGACATCGCGACGCACGGCACCCCGAGCCTCGATGCTCGGGGTGCTTTTTTGTGCGCTGTATCCGTGCTGACGCGGTTCGACGGTGTCCCGTGCTTTTCCGTTACAGGCTCGGTTTTGCGGCCCGGCTTTTCCCCAGAGAAGCCCGGCCGCCGTCGCCCGCCCGCCGCCTTCACGAATCGGCCGCTCCGAAAGACATCGGCCTCCCCCTCGCTCGCCATCGACAGCCGCATGGCCGGTTGCGACCGCGACCGGCGCGGCGTATCCTGCGGGTTTCTACGTTTCGACCGGCAGAATTGTTTCCTCTCCCAACGAGCTGGGATCGAGGCCCCCGCGGGCCGGCAACGGAACCAAATCTCGAAGAAACAGGTCACCGACGATGCCGCGCTACGACCCCAAACGCATCGAACCGAAGTGGCAACGGTACTGGGAAGAACACGAAACGTTCGTCGTCCCGCGAAAGCCGCCCGCCGGCCCGAAGTACTACGTGCTGGACATGTTCCCCTATCCGTCCGCCGAGGGGCTGCACGTTGGCCACCCGGAGGGTTACACGGCCACGGACATCGTCGCACGCTACAAGCGGATGCGGGGGCTGAACGTCCTGCACCCGATGGGCTGGGATGCCTTCGGGCTGCCGGCCGAACAGCACGCAAAAGCCACCGGCACGCATCCGCGGATCACCACCGAACGCAACATCGCCACGTTTCGCCGCCAGTTGAAGATGCTGGGCTTCAGCTACGACTGGAGCCGGGAGTTCGCCACCACCGACCCGGATTACTATCGCTGGACCCAGTGGATCTTTCTGCTGATCTTCGACACGTGGTTCGATCCGGACTACGAATGGACGGCGCCGGACGGGACGAAGAAACGCGGCAAAGGCCGGCCCATCGCCGAACTCCCCATCCCCGAGGAGGTGCGGGCGCAGGGCGAGGCGGCTGTCCGCCGCTATCAGGACAAGCATCGCCTGGCGTACCAGCAGGAAGCGCTGGTCAACTGGTGCCCGGCTCTGGGAACGGTGCTGGCCAACGAAGAAGTCATCGACGGTCGCAGCGAACGCGGCGGCCATCCCGTCGTGCGGATTCCGCTGCGCCAGTGGATGCTGCGCATCACCGCGTACGCCGAGCGTCTGCTGGAAGAACTGGAGCCGCTCGACTGGCCCGAATCCATCAAGACGCTGCAGCGGAACTGGATCGGCCGCAGCGAGGGCGCCGAAGTCGACTTCTTCATCGGATCGGGGAATCCCAACACGCTGCAGCAGGAGTTCGAGCAATTCCTCCAACACCGCCGCAAGAGCGGCTTTCCCCGGGAGCCCGACGACCGTGTCCTGCGCGTCTACACCACGCGTCCGGACACGCTCTTCGGTGCCACGTACATGGTCATCGCGCCGGAACATCCGCTGATCGAACGGCTGACGACGCCGGAACAGCGGGAGGCCGTCGAGCGGTATCGGCAGATCGCGGCGACCAAAAGCGATCTGGAACGCACCGACCTGGCCAAGGAAAAGACCGGTGTGTTCACCGGGTCGTACGCCATCAACCCCGTCAACGGCGAACGCATTCCGATCTGGGTGGCTGATTACGTGCTGGGAGGTTACGGGACCGGGGCGATCATGGCCGTTCCCGCGCACGATCTGCGGGACTGGGAATTCGCGGTCAAATTCGGTTTGCCCATCCGCCGGGTCGTGCAACCTCCGCCGGACTATGAACCCACCCGTGAGGAACGCGCGCTGGCCCGCCAGACCGAATCCGGCACGGAGTTTCCGTTCGTCGGCGAGGGCACGGCCATCCACTCCGACGGCTACGACGGCCTGCCCACCGCGGAGTTCAAAAAGAAAATCTGCGACGATTTGCAGCAAAAGGGACTCGGCCGGGCCGCCGTGAACTATCGACTGCGGGACTGGCTGTTCAGCCGCCAGCACTTCTGGGGCGAACCCTTTCCGATCTGGCACGAACTGGACGAAAACGGCAATCCCACCGGGCTGCTGCGGACGGTCCCCGAAGACCAGCTCCCGGTGCTGTTGCCGGAAGACTTCGAGTTCAAACCGCACGACCGCCCCGAACCCCCGCTGGCCCAGGCACCCGAATCGTGGCTGTACACGACCGCCGAAGACGGCACGCGGCTGATGCGGGAAACCAACACCATGCCGCAATGGGCCGGCTCGTGTTGGTACTACCTGCGATTCATCGACCCGCGCAACCAGGAGCGGTTCGTCGATCCCGATCTGGAACGCTACTGGATGCCCGTCGATCTGTATGTCGGCGGCGCGGAGCACGCCGTGCTGCATCTGTTGTACGCGCGATTCTGGCACAAGGTTCTGTTCGATCGCGGTTACGTGAGCACACTGGAGCCGTTTCACAAGCTCGTCAATCAGGGCATGATCCTGGGCGATCTGGAATACACGGCTTTTCGCCGGGCCGACGGCAGGTGGGTCTCGGCCAACGCCGTGCAGGAAGCCGCGGACCCGGAAACCGGAAAACCCATCCGTGTCGATCGCGATACGGGCGAGCCGGTCGAGCCGGTCAAGCTGCAGGCGGATCAGGTGGAAAAGCGCGGCGAGCACTTCGTGTTGAAGGACGCGCCCGACGTCGTCGTCGAAGCGCGGGCGTACAAGATGTCCAAGTCGCGCGGCAACGTCATCAACCCGGACGACATCGTGGACCAGTACGGCGCCGATGCGCTGCGGATGTACGAAATGTTCATGGGGCCGCTGGAAGCGAGCAAACCGTGGAGCATGAGCGGCGTTGAGGGCATATCGCGGTTCCTCGGCCGCGTGTGGCGGATGATCGTCGACGAACGGGCGGACGAAGTTCGGCTCCACAACGCCGTCACCGACGAGGCTCCCAATGAAGAGGAGCTGCGGATCCTGCACAAGACCATCAAGGCCGTGACCGAGGACATCGAGAAACTGTCGTTCAACACTGCGATCAGTCGGATGATGGAGTTCGTCAATGCAATCGGGTCACGCCCGCGACGGCCGCGCGCGATCCTCGAGCCGTTCGTCCTGCTGCTGAGCCCGTTTGCTCCCCACATCGCCGAAGAGCTGTGGGAAGTGCTCGGGCACAGCCAGACTCTGGCCTACGAGCCGTGGCCGGAATACCAGGAAGAGCTGATCGCCGAATCGGAAATCGAGCTGCCGATTCAGGTCAACGGCAAGGTGCGGGGGCGCGTGCGCGTGCCGGCCGACGCCGATCAGAATACGATTCTGCAGCGGGCCCGGGCCGAACCCTCCGTGGCCAGGCACCTGGAAGGCAAGCAGGTGGTCAAACAGATCGTGGTGCCCGGCCGGCTGATCAACTTCGTGGTCAAGGGGTGAGCCGTTGCGGAAGGTCACGCACGCTCCGTCACTCCGGTCACCAGCGAACACCGGCGGCAGTATGCGGCTGCGGATCGCCGAAGTCTTCCATTCGATTCAGGGCGAAGGCCGCTGGGCCGGTACGCCGTCGACCTTCATCCGCACCACAGGCTGTAACCTGCGCTGCTGGTTCTGCGACACGGACTACACCTCCTGGCGGCCCGAAGGCAACTTCGTGGCGATTGACGAGCTGCTCGATCGCGCCCGCCGATTCGGCTGCCGTCACGTCGTGATCACGGGCGGCGAGCCGCTGTTGCAGCCCGCCGTCGTGCCGCTGACCGAGCGGCTGCATGCGGACGGATTCGTCATCACCATCGAGACGGCCGGTACGATCTACCGCCCGGTGCATGCGGATCTGATGTCGATCAGCCCGAAACTCGGCAACTCCACGCCCGACGATCCACGCTGGCGGTCACGGCACGAGGCGACGCGCGACCGGCCGCACGTCATCCGGCAGATGCTCGCGGAGTACGACTATCAACTGAAGTTCGTCATCGACACCCCGCGGGACATCGAGGACGTGCTGGCCTATGTGCGACGGTTTCCGCACATCGAACGTACGCGCGTGTTTCTGATGCCACAGGCCCGCACGCCGCGGGAGTTGGCCGAGAAAACACCGTGGATCCGGCGCGCCGCGGCCGAGCTGGGCATGAAGGTGTCGCCGCGATTGCACATCGAACGGTGGGGCAACGTTCGTGGACGCTGACGCACCACGGTGTTCGCCGGCGATCGGCTTCCGGCCGCCGCCGCCGTGCGAACGCCTCTCCCGCCCGGCGTGACCACCACCGACCGCCCGCAGTGCGGCTTTCCGGCCAAGTGGCCCGTGCGTGACGCTGTACGGATTGCCGGCCGGCTCCTATTCTCCGCAGCGCAGCGGCCCCCACGGTCACGCCGCCACACAGCGCGAGCGGCCACCGCGGCACCGGCTGACCGTGCAACTCGGCGCCGACCTCCATTGTGGCCGGTTCCCGGTTTCGGACCAACGGCAAAGCCCCCGACGGAGGCTGGGAACCCGGCAACAGACACGAAAAAGGGACTCTCGATGTATCGCGTGTTGATCACGGACAATCTGGCCCCCGCGGGTCTGGAATTGCTGAAGGCGGCTCCGGACATCGACGTCGTCGAACGCCCGGGATTGAAAGGCGCGGATCTGATCGCTGCCTTGCAGGAGTCCGACGGGATCATCATCCGCAGCGGCACGAAGCTGACCGCGGACGTCCTGGAAGGGCAGCGGCGGCTGCGGGCGATTGTGCGCGCCGGCGTGGGCGTGGACAACATCGACCTGGCCGCGGCCACTCGCCAGGGCATCATCGTGATGAATACCCCGGCCGGAAACACCATCAGCACCGCCGAACACACGCTCGCGATGATGCTCGCGCTGTCCCGCAACATCGTTCCGGCTGCCGAAAGCCTGAAAGCCGGACGCTGGGAGCGCAAGAAATTCACGGGGACTCAACTGGCCGGCAAGACGCTCGGCGTGATCGGCCTGGGACGCATCGGCATGGCGGTGGCCCAGCGGGCCCGCGGCCTGGACATGAACGTCGTGGGCTACGATCCGTTTCTTTCCGAAGAACGGGCAAGGGAGGCCGGCATCAGCCTGTTCCGCGACCTGGACGAAATGCTGCCCCGCTGCGATTTCCTCACCGTCCACACGCACCTCAACGACGAAACACGCGGCATGATCGGAGCCGAACGCATCGCCCGGATGAAGCCGGGAGCGCGGATCATCAACTGCGCACGCGGCGGGATCGTGGACGAACAGGCGGTCTACGACGCACTGCAATCCGGGCATCTGGCCGGAGCGGCCTTCGACGTGTTCGTCAACGAGCCGCCGGGCGAGCATCCCCTGTTGAGCTGCCCGAACTTCCTGGGCACCCCCCACCTCGGAGCTTCCACCGAAGAGGCCCAGGAACTGGTCGCCGTCGAAGCCGCCGAAATCATGATCGGCTACCTGACTCGAGGCGAAATCCGCTACGCGGTGAACATGATCCCCGTCTCGGGCGAAGAAATGGCCGCCCTGCGCCAGTTTCTGAACCTCGGTTACCGGCTGGGTCTGCTGGCGTCGCAGTTGAGCGGCGGGCGGGGGCTGCGAGCGGCCCGCTTGCGCTACCGCGGCGATGTCGCGAAACGGAACACCCGGCTGATCTCTTCGGCCTTCGTCACCGGCCTGCTGACCGCCGCCCTCGAGGACAACGTGAATATCGTCAACGCGGAGATGCTGGCACAGCAGCGCGGCATCCACGTAGAAGAAACCAAGAGCACCGATACGGGCGACTTTTCATCCTTGGTCACCGCTACGGTGGAAACGGACGCCGATACGATCACCGTGGCCGGAACGCTGTTCGGAAACGAATTCCTCCGGCTGGTGCGTCTCGGTCCGTTCCATCTGGATGCGTATCTGGACGGGCTGTTGCTGATCTATCGCCACCGGGACGTCCCGGGCCTGATCGGCTACATCGGCTCGGTGCTCGGCAAACACCAGGTCAACATCGCCCACATGGCCCTGGGCCGCGAACGCTCCGAACCCGGCGGCGACGCCGTGGCCGTGTTGAACCTCGACAATCGACCGTCCGAAGAGGCATTGGCCGAAATCCGCAAGCACCCGGAAGTGACAGGGGTGCAGCTCGCCGAACTGCCGCCCGCCGGGGCTCCCATGCCCTGGGGCTGAGCCGCAACCAGCTCCGCTGCGCTCCCTGCATTCACTCGGCCTGCGCCGCCCGCTCCGTCAGCCGCCCGCTGCGCCCGCCCCCCGAGCCCAGCAACCCGTCGCGCAAGACAATGCCGGTCTCAGTCCGTCGCGCCGCGAGACCGGATCACCGAAAGCCGTCCAGCAGCCGGTCCTGCAAGACAACGCCGCTCTCAGCACCAACGGGTTACGCCCGTCGAGCAAGGGCAAGCCCGGCGTCTGGCATGCGCAAGACAACGCCGATCTCAGCACCAACGGGATGCGTTTCACTACGGCCCCAGTCGACGCCATCAGCCGCCCCCGCGCCGCGACGGTCTGCCCTCGGCCGCTTTGGTGGCCCCGCCCCAGCACGCGGAAAACCAACTGCTGCGGCCGTTGCTCGAGGCGGCTGCCCACCAAGCGGCCCGGCCCGAGGTGCTGCTGGGCGACCGGACCTACGCCGACGCCATGCGCGACCGACTCCGGGCCGAAGGGCTCTTTGTGTTGGCCCCGCATCGCATGAGGCGAAGGCGTCACGACGGTCGCCACCTGCGCCGCTATCGTCGTCGTTACCTGGTGAAGCGAACGCATAGCTGGCTGCAGGCGTTTCGCCGCCTGGTCATCCGTTATGAATCGTACAGCTTCATCGACCACGGCTTCGTCTCTCTTGCCTGCTTGATCCTCGTCGCCAGAACCTTCTGAAACCGCTTGGATGGGGCCCATTCGCTCGACGGCGCACCGAATCCTTCCCAGTGGCCGGTCGTCACGTTTGGCGGTGGCACGACCGCAAGACTCGCGGCCACGGCCTGTGAATCGGAAACGTCGCGGCGGCTCCCGCTGACCCTTCGGGTTTCGATAATCGGCCGCGACGGGACGCTCGATGCGGACGTCTTTGGTGACGAGCATGCGGTCGCGGGGCATGCGGTGATGTGCACAGCAGGGGAATATGCCAAGCACGGTCCGACGGTCGGCAGACAGCACGGCGCTACGCACTGCAGTCATGTCCTCCCGAACCGGCGGGTGCGACGGTGGAATCGCACCACCCGGCCTGCTGATGGTCGTCGGAACGCGCCACAGTCGCTGAGCTTTGTTGCGTGCAACAGTCGCGGCGGAACAGTCGACACAGAATGCGGCGTGTCGCGGACCGCAATCGGGGTTCGGTCCGGTTCAAATTACGAGGCGCGGGGGCGGTGTTGTCGGGGATGTGGGCGGGGACGCTTCGGGGTCACGCGATGCGGTCGAGCGCGTTCTTCAGCCGTGCCAGCGCCGCTTCGCACAGCACGTGCGGTTGGTAGCGACACGCCGCGTACTCGCGGTACCAACGGGCCAGGTCGGCCAGTGACAGACGTTCGGCAAACTGGTGAAGTGTTTCGTCGGCGCGGCGCCGGAATTCGTGGCGCGCGGCCTTGCGATCGGCCCGTTCCAGCAGAGCGTGCAGTTCGGTGAGCCACGGGTCGTTGGTTCGCGCGGTGCGAGATTTCCATCGCCGCAGCCGCCACCGCTGCCAGCAGGTCACTGCGATCAACAGTACGACGGCCAGCTGAACGGGTCCGTTCATCAGCAGCGCAGTGACCACCTCACCCACGACCTGCAGGCCGTCGCGGTTCCAGCGAACGCGCAACCGGCGCCCCCACTGCAACGTGGCGTCCCACGCCTGAGCAATTCGACTGCCCGGCTCGCCCTGCGGCACGCCGGCCGGGGGTGTACATTCGACGACGACCCAGCCGCGTTTGGGGTCGAACGCTTCGACCCACGCGTGCGCGTCGCGGTTGCGGGCGATCCAGCAGCCGGAGTAGCGATTCGGCTCGCTGACCACGAAACCCGTGACGTAGCGTGTGGGCACGCCCGCCATTCGCAGCAGCAATGCTCCGGCGGTGGCGAAGTATTCGCAGTGGGCGGGCAGGCGATTGTCGAGGAAGAATACTACCGGGTCTTCGTCACCGTAGATTTCAATGCCCAGCCGGTATTCGAAGTTATTCTGAAAGAATCGACGCACGGCGCGGATTTTTTCGGCCGTCGTCGTGCAGCCGGCAAACACGACGTCGGCGTGCCTCTGCAGGCGCCGTCGCAGATGAGGGTGGACGCGGGTGAGGCTTTCGAGAAAGTTGCTCGAGTCGCTGCGCGGCTCGCGCCAGCGTCCGTGCGGCACGAACGCCGTATAGGGGTGTCCGGGCAACAGGTCGTCGGAGCGGACGATGTCGTGCCGTGGCGTGACGGAAACTTCGTTGACCTCCGCCGCCACGTGCGTCGTCCCCAGCGGTGTGAACAGATATGTGGCCAATGATGGATCGGGCCAGCACTCGAATGCCGACCAGCGTTCGGCACGCACGCCGTCTTCCACGGCAAACAGCCGGGCATTCGACTCCAGCGCCGGGAAGTGGATCGGCCGACCGTCCGTTGGATCCAGCGACCGCGTCGAGGGCACGGTATGCCACATCGCGTCGCTGTACTCCACGAATACCTGGCCCCGCATGTAGCCGGGCGGTTGAGGTCCGTAGACTCGCAACATCACGCGGTTTTCACTGCGGAGCTTTCGCCGGTGGACGCTGCCCAGAGCCGACTGCCCCGAAAAGCCCAGAGCCCCGCCACTGCCGGCATTGCGGAACAGGTTGACCAGCAGGTGATCGATCTCGCGCTCGAAGCGGCGCATGGCCGCGGCCGTCAGCCACCCGCCAGCCACGACCAGCACCAGGAGAGCCACCACGACGCCCCGCACTCCGCCGGTGCTCCCCAGAGCAGCCAACAGCGTGTCGGCCAGGGGTTCGGGCCGACCGGCGGCGTCCGATGCGGGCCGCACACGACGGACCGACGCCGCCGCAAACAGCGCCAGCAAGCACGCAAAGCCGCCGGCCGGCAGCGCAAACAGCCAGCGGTCCTTCGGATCCAGCCGGACGATGGCCATGCTGCCCATCGTGACAGCGCCATACAGCGGGAAGAGACTGGGCAACCGGTCCGCTCGGCGGAGGCGCTCGACGAGTCCCTGAATGTCCCGCCCACACAACGCTCCCGTCGTGCCCCACCGCTGGTTCGACGGACCTTCGTCGCCGACGGACGCGGCGCCGCCACCCTCGCTCGAAACGGCTTCGGATCGGCGAACCGGCAGCCGCAACAGCAGTTCGGGAATCACGACCCACTGGCCGTGAGCCAGGGGCCGCAGGTCACGTGTGAAGCGGGCATCCAGAACGCAGAAATGTATCAGTTGCCACGTCAGCACGAATTGGCTGACGACGAAGGCCAACTGAAACTGCAAGAAGCCCA
>RFHO01000332.1 GCA_003696385.1 Planctomycetota bacterium
CCGGACGGCGCAGCGCACCGGCGTTCCGTCACCGATCCGCGGGCGGCCTCCGATGAGTGCGACGCTGCGCACGCGGCAGGGCCTGCAGGCCCGAGCGAATGTGGGGAGGGCGTTGCCGGGGCGTGCGGCAAAGAGACCTCGAACGGCGGAGGAACCCGTTCGGCCTCGAGATGGTCCCGACCGGTCCAATCCGCCGGCCGACCGCTGTGCGGCGAACCTTCGGCTGGTGACGTCATGTCATCGCTCCTTCCCGGTCCCGATCGACGACCGTCACAATCGGCGTCGACCGAACACAAGAAAGAGCGAGTGCCGAATCGCAGAAGCCGAACCGCCCACCGTCGGCGGAAGCGGTTCGTAATGACTGGGGTGCGTAGCGTAGCCTCCCCGCGACAACACTGTCAATCGCCCCCGCTCGACCGGACTTGCTCCGCACACCCGCCAGCGCCGACAACAAGCGGCGGAAAAAAAGGCGTTGACGTCGCGGAGGCGCTTCGCGTACCGTGCCGCGTCCCGTCTACAGATCCACACACCATTCCCCCGCGACAGATCGACAGAGTGGCTCCCGGTGAGCGCCTTGCCAACCTGCCCCCCTCCGCCGCGGACGCTGCTTTCCGCGAAAAGTCCCGAACTCACCTGCACCCAACGCGCTTCGGCCGGAAACAATCCGCACGGATCTCCCACACCATGACGATGCACCGCCGGCAAACACCGCGAGAATTCCCGCCCGCTCGGCGGCCGCTTTTCGCGCCGTTGCTGTTGCTGGCGAGTGTCGTGACACTACCCGCCAGAGCCGCCGACGCCCCACAGCCGGGAAACGTCGCCGGCCCATGGTCCGACTATCTGCAGGCCGGGCGTTTCCACGTTTTCTCGGACAGTCGCATCGATCGCGAAGCCCCCGTCTGGACCGAACTCGAAACGCTGCCTCAGAGAGTCGAAGAAACTCTGGGGCTGTCGCGGCAGACGACGACCTTTCGGGTCTACCTGCTGCGCAGCCGGTCCGAGTTCCAGTCTGCGGTCGCACGTCGCTTTCCCGACGGCATCGATCGCCGCGCGTTGTACATCGCCGAAGGAGACCGGCACGAGATCTTCGTCTATCGCCACCTGGAATTCGTCACCGACCTGCGCCACGAAGCCGTACACGCGATCCTGCATGCGGCCTTGCCCTACCTGCCGTTGTGGCTCGACGAAGGCCTGGCCGCGTACTTTGAGATTCCTCCGGGACAGCCGGCTTCCGCGCACCCTTACCGGCGCAGGCTGCGGTGGGACTGGCTGCTCCTCCGCCGCCGCCCCGATCTGCGACGCCTGGAAGGAATCGACGATCCCATGGCCCTGTCCGCCGCCGACTACCGGGAGTGCTGGGGCTGGACTTTCTGGCTGCTCGGCCGCACCGAAACACGCAAGCTGTTGCAGGAATACCTTCAGGCCATCGCCGCCGGCGACCCTCCCGGGCGGTTCAGCGACCGGTTAGGCGCGCACGTGGCCGATCCGACCGCTGCCATGATGCAAACGGTCAAGTCGCCGCCGTCGCCGTCCCCGCGCCGCCGACTCTGGCGCATCCGGCTGCCTTTCCCAAGCCGCCGCTGAAGCCGCCCGCCGCCGCGGAAAAGGCCGGACGTATGTCTGCACGAGCAACCCTTCATGCTTGCCGACCGCGGCGAAGGCCTCCCGCCTGTCCCCGCGGCGGTCGCCGTCGCACACCATCGTTCGGCGACTCCGTCCGGTTCTCGCAGCGGCACACCGTGCGCACGTATCGACCGTCGACTCGTCCTCCCGACGGTGGCCTTCACCGCGACGGACCGCGGCGGTCCTCCGAAGCGCCGCCGCGTCCTTCCGCTGCCGGTGCAGCCGCGTCGGCCGGGGCGTGCGAAACATCTCCGCTCGCCGGCTCCAGATGCACCAGTACGTCCCTCAAAGTCGGAAATGTGTGCAGCAAGCGGCTCTTGACCTCGTGTCCCAACCGGTGTCCTTCTTCCACGCTCATCTTCGGATCGACCTCAATGTGAATGTCGACGAAGCATTCCAGCCCCGATTTGCGCACCCACAACGTCTCGACCCGCCGCACGCCCGGCACGGACCGCGCCACCGCCTCGATCCGTGCGACCAAATCCGGCTCCGCCTGCAGATCCATCAATTCCATCGCGGCGCTGCGGAACAACCGCACGCCGTTGGCGACAATCGCTGCCGCAACCACCGCCGCCATCAGCGGATCCAGCCATGCCCAGCCGTCCCCGCCCCAACGGATGACCGACAACCCTGCAAAGACCGACAACGACGCCAGCGCATCGGAACGGTGGTCCCAGGCGTTGGCGATCACCGCCGCGGAACCGGTTCGCTGACCCACGCGATGCTGGTACCGAAACAGCGACTCCTTCAAGACCACGTTGACAGCAGCTACCCAGAGCGTCCACGGCTGCGGAACGGACCGTACCGACCAGAGCCGTTGCACTGCCTCGCAGCCCACGTACAGCCCCATCAACACGATGAATAGCGCGACGTTGCTCGCCGCGATCGCTTCCGCTCGCGTGTGGCCGTACGGGTGTTCGGCGTCCGCCGGCTTTTCCGCAATGAACAACGCTATCAGCACGATGAACGCCGAAACCGCGTCACCCAGAGAATTGGCCGCATCCGAAATCAAAGCGAACGAGCCGCCGACGATCCCGGCAACCAGCTTACCCGTGGCAAGCGTCACATTGGCAGCCAGACCCACGAGCGTCGCCCGCCGCGCCCGACGGTATACCGGTGCCATCGCATCGATCGTCACGACCGCGGGCCCTTTCGTGCGAATGTTCCCGCTCCCCGCACGCAGACTGTACACGCCGCGGATCGGACATACCATTCCGGCTCCCTGCGGCTTCGCCGGAATGCGAATTGCACACTGTCAAACGGCGGCCGGAATTCCCGAGCCGACGACTCCGGGGCGGCTCCGCGGGACACGCTCGCAGCCGCCGCTTCTCCGACGCATCAGGGAAGAGCCTGCGACATGAACGATGACGCCGTTCCACTGGATCCGACGATCCGGCTGAGCCCCGATGAAATCCGCCGAATCGCCGAAGGTTCCCTCCAGGACCAGTTTCTTGCCCTGCAACATGCCTCGCACGTCCGCTGGACCACCGAATACCGCCTCCTGCGCAGACTCGGGTCCGGAGGTCAGGGAATCGTCTTCCTCGCCGAACGACTCGGCGCACACGGCCTGACGCTGCGCGTCGCCCTGAAATTCTTTTCCCCGGCCGAATTCCCGGACGCCGAATCCTACCGCAGTGAAATGGCCCGCATCGCCCGCGTGGCCATGCGACTGGCCTCCGTGCAACAGGACCATCTGCTCGACGTGCAAAACATCGTCGAAGTCGATGGGATACAAGTGATGGTCATGGAGTGGGTCGACGGATTCGACCTGCGCAAACTGCTCGACAACTCCCGCTTCGAAACCCTTCGCACCCGGACCGCGGCCGCACGGTGGGAATACATCAACGACGTGATCGCCACCGCCGGCCCGCAGCAGGTACGCCTCAAACCGGGAATCGCCGTGGCCATTCTCCGCGACTGCCTCGCCGCACTCGACGCCATGTACAGCCACGGGATCCTGCACGGCGACATCAAACCGGCGAACATCATGATCAAACGCACGGGGATCACCAAACTCGTCGACTTCGGCTCATCCTTCGACCCGCGCGAAAAACCCCGACGGCCCGCGTGGACGCCGCTGTACGCCCCACTGGAGCTGATGGAAGGCGGCCAGTACACGCAACGTTCCGAGCTGGCGAGCCTCGGATACGTGCTCATCGAAATGCTCGCCGGCGCGCCCATCTTCGAACGGAACGGTACCCTGGACGCGATCCGTGAAGCCAAACGGACGCTTCCCCGCCGAATGCGGTCCCTGCTGCCTCCGGAAGTCCGCCGCAACGGCCTGCTGATGGAAATGATCCAGCGGCTCACCGACCCCGAACCGCAGCGGCGCTTTCCCTCCGCCCAGGACGCGGAACTGACCGAAGCCGGCGCCGCCGCTTTCCATCGCCAACTCGTGCTCAGCGACCTCGCCAGCGAATACCGACACGAAATCCGCCACTGGCTGGAGCTGCTGTCCTGATCGGAACGGCACCGGCCGGCAACCCACGATGTGACCGCCGTGATCCTCGCAACCTGCGCCCGCTTGCGACGATCGAAACGGACGACGCGGTGCTGCGGGAACACGGACCGCCGAATGCCTCACGCCAAAACAAAAACGCAGCGAACGACACCGGTCCGCTGCGTTGCCACTTCGCATCCGAGTACGAATCCACGACGGCGAAACCCGCAACCTCGGCCGGCGCTCCCGTGCCGGGCGCCCCGTGGCGTACCCTTCACGGTCGCTCCGTGGCCGTCATGGATCGCCGCACTATCACACAGGCGGCCCCAACGGCTCCTTCTTCTCCGTGATCGGCGGGCACTTCGGCGCCATCTCGGCATTCAGTTCCTTGTACTCCTTCCACTTCTCGGGAAGGTTGTCTTCATGAAAGATCGCCTCGACGGGGCATTCCGGCACACAGGCCTCGCAGTCGATGCATTCATCCGGATGAATGTACAGCATCGATTCGCCCTCGTAGAAACACTCGACCGGGCAAACCACCACACAGTCGGTGTACTTGCATCCGAAACAGGGCTCGGCGACGACGTGGGTCATGACAAGTCCTTTCTACGGCCGAACTGCCACTACACTTTCAACCTCGCTCGACGGAACCTCACAAGGCTCCACCGAAACGCCCAAAACACCGCCACGCCGCAGATGTCCGACACGACCGACCGCCTCTGGGCACGGCCGCGCGCCGGGAAATCGTGTCTCATCCGACAACGGGCAACCCGCCGCACAACGAACACCTGCGGAAAACACCTACGCAAGGCCCAGCGGCGCGGTTCATCGAACCACCCACAGGCTCTCATTCGATGTGCTCTGCCGACGTCGGCGGGATGGTAGCGCCTGGATCGGCGCGCGTCAAGCATGCTGCGGTAACGGCCTTTTCGCCGCCCGAACGGCACAACCGCTCGCGTCGCACTACCGCACTGTCGCACTGTCAGGGCACGCCCGCCGACCGACATTCCGCCCACATCGCCGATGATTCGCAACGGGCCGCACCGCGCATGCGGCGACCATGAACCACCGCACGTCCGCTTGCAGCAGACACGCCGGCTCTGTGGACACGTATTGCCGGGGTTTCGATTTCGGTGTAGAGTTCAGCGACCCCCTGACGGAACCCCATCCGGCCTGGAAGCCTTTCCTTCCTCCCCCAAACGTCCTCGCCGACGCGACCAGGAGCGACTCTCGTGTCCCTGACGGAAGTCGATCGACGCCTGCTGGACCGCTGTCTGGCCCGGGAGCCCGGTGCGTGGAAGGATTTCGTCGATCGCTTCATTGGGCTGTTCGTCCATGTCGTCGGGCATACTGCCCAGGTCCGCGACATCCCGTTGCAGCACAGCGATGTCGAAGACATTTGCGCCGAGATTTTCCTCACCCTCGTTGCGGAGGATTTTGCGGTACTGCGACGGTTTCGCCGCAAATGTTCATTGGCGACGTATCTGACGGTGATCGCCCGCCGCATCGCCGTTCGGGAATTGACGCGGCGGCGGATGGCTGAAGCGATGGGCCATGTGACGGCGCATCATCCCGGCAGCGGGGCCACGGAACCGCCGCCGGTCGAACGCGTCGCCAACAAGGAAGAGGTGGAACACCTGCTGAACGCGCTCCCGCCGAAGGACGCCGACATCGTCCGGCAGTACCACCTGGAGGGCAAGTCGTACCGCGAGATTTCTTCGGGAACGGGTGTTCCGATCAATACGGTCGGCTCGACACTCAGCCGCGCCCGCGAAAAGCTCCGCCAGCGCGAACACCGGTGAGCACGGCCGTCCGAGCGCCCTCTCGGCGCACGCTTGGCCCATGGCCGCCGCGGGGCGGCTGCGTTCCGCATGCGGGCAGTGAATCGCGTCGGCTCCGCGCAACCGCGGACCGTCCGGATGGCACCGACCGGACCGCAGCGGTCCGCCGGAACATTGTCGACTTCCGCAGTTCACCGAGGGGCTCTTGCGCGTGCCGAACTACGATTGCTTCGCCGCTTGCGTGTTCGGACTGGAAGCCGTAGTGGCACGCGAATTGACGCACCTGGAGCTTCTTCCCACACGCACCGAAGACGGCCGCGTGTGGTTCACGGCCGACCCGTCCGGCCTGGCCCGCGCCAACCTGGCACTGCGAACGGCCGAACGGGTGTTCGTGGTGGCCGGTTGCTTCGAAGCGGACGAGTTCGACACGCTGTATGAACAGACCGTCCGGATCCCCTGGGAAGAATGGCTGCCCCGCGACGCCGCCATTCCCGTCCAAGCCGATCTGACCCGCTCCCCCATCCGAAGCGTGCGTTCGACACAGTCGGTCGTCAAACGCGCCATCGTCTCGCGGTTGCAGCAGGCTTACGGTCTGCTCCGGCTCCCCGAATCGGGCCCCCGTTTCGGCGTGCACGTGCTGGCCCGCAAACGACACATCGTACTGGCCCTGGATTGTTCCGGCACCGGACTGCACAAGCGCGGCTATCGCACGCGAAGCGGGGTCGCACCACTCCGCGAAACACTGGCTGCCGGGCTGGTGCAACTGAGCGTCTGGACGCCGGACCGTCCGTTCGCCGATCCATTGTGCGGGTCCGGAACGATCGCCATCGAAGCCGCCCTGATCGGCCGCGGAATCGCGCCCGGACTGAACCGCCGATTCGACGCCGAGCACTGGCCGTGGTTCTCCGCGGATGCCTGGAGCGAAGCCCGTGCCGCGCTACGATCCGCCGTCCGTCCGCGTCTTCAGCGACCTCTGATCGCGACGGACCACGACGCCCGGATCCTGAAAATCGCACGACACAATGCCCAGCGTGCCGGCGTGGCGGACGACATCCACTTCCAGCAGTGCGACGTCGCCGATTTCCGTTCCTCACGCTCCTACGGCTGCCTGATCACGAACCCGCCCTACGGCGAACGCCTCAGCGAGCGGCGCGCGGTGGACGCCCTGTACCGCAAGCTGGCCGAAACGGTCGAACGGCTGCCCACGTGGTCGGTGTTCGTGCTGACGCCCCACCCGCAACTGGAACGGCTGTTCGGCAAGACAGCCACCCGCCGCCGCAAGCTTTACAACAGCCGG
The DNA here is from genome assembly GCA_003696385.1 of Planctomycetota bacterium. Lineage (GTDB taxonomy): Bacteria > Planctomycetota > Planctomycetia > Planctomycetales > Planctomycetaceae > J052. The sequence goes on from RFHO01000332.1 coordinate 7,142, forward strand.
ATCCCCTGCACGTTCTATCAGTTCCTCGGACCGAAACCGCCTGAGCCCGGCCGCCACCGCTGAAACACACACCGCCGGCTTCTCCGCAGCGATCCGCACGGCGCCGCACCCGTCAACAGATCCTCGGCAACGGCGCACCGAGCGGCTCATCCAGCGGTTGTTCACGTCCCAGCACCCGCCGCACCACGACCGGAGCCAACGTGCGCTTCATCGCACGCCCGATCACGGCCGGATCACGCGTTACGCTCACCTCACGCAGCGCCTCCAGGCAGTCTTCGACACCGGCAGGCTCCACGGCGATCAGCATCGTGCCTTCGTTGGCGACGTGCAAAGGATCCAGCCCCAGCAACTCGCACGCGCCCCGCACCTCCGGCGTGACCGGCACGGCCGCCTCGTCCAGCTCGAAGCTCACTCCAGAGGCGTCCGCCCATTCGTGCAAAACCGCCGCAACGCCGCCGCGCGTCGCATCGCGCAGGGCGCGGACCGGCACGCCACGGCGTCGCAATCCTTCCACGGCCTCGTTTAACGGCGCGCAGTCACTGGACGGCGGCGGTTCGAGCTCCAGGCCGTGGCGGGCCGCCAGCACGGCCATTCCGTGGCGTCCGATCGGGCCGCTCACCACGATCACGTCCCCCGGTTCGATCGCCAAAGGCCCCGCCCATGCCGGTTCCGCCAGCACGCCCACGCCGGTCGTGGTAATGAACAGCCCGTCCGCAGCCCCGCGCGGCACGACCTTCGTGTCCCCGGTGACAATCGTCACGCCGGTCCGCTCGGCCGCAGCGGCCACACTGTCCAACACACGTTCCAGGGTCGCGATCGCCAGGCCTTCTTCCAGGATCAGCGACAGGCTCAGCCACTGCGGCCGCGCTCCGGCGACGGCCAGGTCGTTCACCGTTCCGTAAACCGACAAGCGACCGATGTCACCGCCGGGAAAGAACAACGGAGATACCACAAACGCATCCGTCGTGACCACGATGCGCTCCGGACAGGCTGCCAGGATCGCGGCATCGCCCAGCGGCTCCAGCCAGGGGTTGCGCATCCGCGGCAGTATCGTTCGGCGAATCAACTGCCTCGTCAGCCGGCCACCTTCTCCATGCGCCAGCGTGATCGTTTCTCCTTCGGGTCGGTGCGGCAGAGGACACTGTGCCGCATTCGTGTCGGATGTCCCGTTCATCGTCGTCCCCGGTGGTGGTGACCGCCCACCGTCAGTCCGTCGTCGTCGGCCGGGCATACCGGTAGTAGGCCGCGCATGCCCCTTCGCTGGAGACCATCGGTGCCCCCATGGGTGACTCGGGCGTGCACCGTGTTCCGAAACATTCACACTGGGACGGTGCGATCCGCCCCGTGAGCACCTCGCCCGCGCGGCAGTCCGAGGGCTCGGCCACCCGCATCGCCGTGCCGCGGTCGAACCGAGCCTCCGCGTCGAACCGCGCGTAGGCCGGCCGCAGCCTCAACCCTCCGGCCGGAACGATGCCGATCCCCCGCCACGGCCGATCACAAATCTCGTAAACGTCCTGCACCAGCTCGGTGGCCCGCCGGTTGCCCTGCGAACGCGCACTGCGGGTGTACCGGTTGCACAGCCGCGCCTCGCCGGCTTCCAATTGACGCACGCACTCGAAGATCCCCGCCAGCAGATCCACCGGCTCGAATCCCGTCACCACGACCGGCAGACCGAACCGCTCGACGAACGGCCGATAGCACTCGTACCCGGCGACCGTGCACACGTGACCGGCCGCCAGAAACGCCTCGATGCCGTTGTCCGGCCGCGCCGCGAGCATTTCCATCGCCGGCAACACGCGCACATGCGCCACCAGCAGCGTGAAATTCTCCAGCCCCCACCGCTCGGCCTGTCGCACGGCCAGTGCCGTCGTGGGAGCCGTCGTTTCGAAGCCCACGGCGAAAAAGACCACCTGCTGCTCCGGTAACCGCCGCGCCAGCCGCACCGCGTCCAGCGGTGAATAGACGATCTGCACCTGCGCCCCGCCCGCCCGCGCCTGCAACAAACTCTCCCGACTTCCCGGCACCCGCAGCATGTCCCCGAAGCTGGCCAGCACCATTCCCGGACGACGGGCCAGATCGATCGCCAGGTCGATCTGCTCCAGGGGCGTTACGCACACCGGACAACCGGGGCCGTGAACGAGCCGCACCGCCCCTTCCAGCTCCTGGTCGATGCCGTAGCGCAGCAGACCGTGCGTCTGACCGCCACAGACTTCCATGATCGTCCGCGTCCGTGTGACCGTCGCACGGATCCGCTCGACGAGTTTCCGGCACACGACCGCGTCGCGAAATTCGTCCACGTATCGCATCGCCTGTTCTCCCCCCGTCCAAACCGTCCGTCCGCTCCCCGTGCCGGCCCGTGACGCGCCGGCCCGCCGCGTCGCAGCCTCGCAAACGCGCAGCTTCGACCGGCCGCCTGCTGCACGCTTGCGCCCTAGGGGATCAAACCGGGTGCTCTTCCGTGTCCCCCGCCGGTCGCGCCCCGTCCGTCGGAGTGTCCTCTGTTTCGTCTCGCGTTACCGGCGGCACACGACGGGCCGGCGGCGGTTCGGCATCGGTCATCGCGGCCAGTTCTTCGGCCAGCTCGCCACCGACGACCGCCCGCAGTTCGCGAAGCGTCCGCGCTGCCTGCTCGGCGTCGATCCGCGCGATGGCGATACCCGCGTGAACGAGGACGAAGTCTCCCTCCCGTGCTTCCGGAACACAGCTCATCGCCACCACCCGCCGCACACCGTCGAATTCGACTTTCGCCGACGCAAACAGCGGATCCCGATCGACCCACTCGACCACGCGCCCCGGCACCGCCAGACCTCCGCGGCCGACAACGCCACCATCAACTGCCCCGCCGCCAAACCGCCGTCGTTCGGCGGAATCACTCCCGGCCGCCCCAGCGACGGCGCGTCGCCGAACGCTTCGATCACGCATTCGGTCAGCAATCGATTCTGGAACACGCCGCCCGAGAGCACCACCGGCGTTCCGCGAAACCGGTTTGCGACATCCGCAATCGCCCCGGCCACGGCACGGTGAAAACGCATCGCGATCGCTCCTGGGTGAACGCCCCGCCGGCAGTCGCCCAGCACGCCGGCCAGCACGGGCGCCCAGTCGAGCTCCAGACAATCTCGGCCCGCATGCCATCGGCATGGCCGCACGGCGAACGCATACCGCCCTGCGGCATCCTCGTCGGCAACCGATTCGAGCAGCATCGCCGCCTGGCCCTCGAAATCCACCCGATCGATTCCCAGCGTCAGCGCCGCAACTGCGTCGAACAGCCGCCCCGCGCTGGTACACCGGGGTGCAAATGCTCCGACCGCCGCCACGCGGCGGACCCCGTCGAACCGCCGCGGATCGACGTCGGCCCACCGCCGCGACAGCCATTCCGCGGCGTCCTCCGCCCCGGTAACTTCCGCAAGCATCGCCACCGCCACTCGCCAAGGCTCACGCACGGCGGCTTCTCCACCGGGCAACCGAAAGCCGCGCACGTGCCCCACCCGCCGAAAACCGGCCACCGTGCACAACAGAAACTCACCGCCCCAGATCGTCCCATCGACACCGTACCCCGTCCCGTCGAAAGCCACGCCGAACACCTCGCGATCCAGCCAGCCATGCTCCAGCATCCCGGCGACGACGTGCGCGTGGTGATGCTGCACGGCCCGGCGGACGACGTCCGACCGCCGGGCGGCCCACAGGCTGGTGAAGTATTCCGGATGCGCGTCATGGACAAGCCGCTCCGCCCGGAACCGGTACAGCTCATGCATCGCTTCCAGATGGCGCTCGAAGCGTTCCCGCACAGGCAACACGTCCAACTCCCCCAGATGCGGCCCCAGCACCGCCTGAGCCCCATTCCACCACGCCACCGCCGACTTCATCTGACCGCCCAGCGCAACCACCGGACCGGCCGAACGCCCCTCGGCGATCAATGCGGTCGCCCCATCGAGCGGAAGCGGAGCGAGACCGCGGGCCAGTCGCAGCGTGACCGCGCGGTCGCCGATCATCCGCACCACACTGTCATCGATCGGATGGGCGATCGGGCGATCGTGGTGCAACCACAGATCGCACACCCGCGCGAGTTTGCGTCGCGCCGCCGCGACCTCGGACACCAGCGGCTCGCCCTCGCGGTTGCCACTGGTGCACACCAGCGGACGACCGCACGACTTCAGCAACAGGGCATGCAGCGGCGTGGTCGGCATAAGCAGGCCGATGTCGCGGACCCCCGGATGCACCGATGCCGCCAGCGGCGCCGCCGGGCGCGCCGGAACGAGCACGATCGGATTGGCCAAACCGCACAGAACCCGTCGCGCACGCTCGTCCAGCTCGGCCAGCCGTTCGGCGGATCGCGGTCCATCGACCATCACGGCCAGCGGTTTGGCCGGACGCCCCTTGCGTTCCCGCAATCGGCGAACGGCGACGTCGTCGGTCGCATCGCACAGCAATTGATAGCCGCCGATCCCCCGCAATGCGACGATCCGCCCGTTACGGATCGCGCGGGCTGCCTGGGCCACCGCTTCGGTGCCTGCGGCGACCGCCCCTTCCGCATTCTCCAACCAGACCCGCGGGCCGCATGTCGGACAGGCGTTCGTCTGCGCATGGAAGCGGCGATCGCCGGGGGTGGTGTATTCTTCTGCGCAGCGCGGACACAGCGTGAATCCCTGCATCGTCGTATCGGCCCGCTCGTAAGGCATTCGTACGATGATCGAGTACCGCGGCCCGCAGTCGGTGCAACTGGTGAATGCATAGCCGAAACGGCGGTCGGTCGCGTCCCGTACCTCGCTCAGACACGTCTCGCAGACGGCCCGGTCGGGCGGCACGGACGTCGCCAGCGGCCCGTCGGTCGATCCCCGTTCGATGACAAAGCCCGCCGTCCCGCGCGGCACGACCTCCTCAGCCGTCACCGCCGCAAGCTCGGCGCCGGCGGGCAACCGCTCGGGCAGTCGCCTTTGGAACGCTTCGACCGCCGCCGGAGACCCTTCGATACGTACTTCGACGCCGTCGGAGCAATTCGCCACCGAGCCGCACAGCCCGAGATCCGCGGCCAGACGCGCGATCGCCGGCCTAAGCCCGACCCCCTGGACGCGGCCCGTCAGCAACAGCCGCCGCGCGCGGACGCCGACCAGGCGCTCCTGCAACTGCGAAACGTCGGATGGCATCGCCCTGCGTCCCCTCCCAACGGCATCCCGCACGGAAAACCGCGCTCCACGGCTGCCGGCAGCCCCCGGACGTCGGATGGCTCTCGGGCGCCCGCAACGTCGCCCACCGCCTCAGCGGGGGAGGCCGGCATCGACCGGGTCGCTCGGCCGCTCTTCTTCCCGGCCATCCGCGACGGCCGGCGCGCCCACCAGCAACCGTCGGCGATGTTCGAGATACGCGCACCACTCAGGCACCCCTTCGCCAGTGAGGGGACTGACCGACAGTACCTCAACGTCGGGCCGGATCCGCCGTGCGTCCTCTGCGGCGGCCTCGACGGAGAACGGCACGTGCGGCAGCAGGTCGATCTTGGTGATCACCAGGGCGTCCGCCGTGCGAAACATCTTCGGATACTTGCCCGGCTTGTCGTCGCCCTCGGTCGCACTCAGCAACACCACCCGCAGGTGTTCGGCCAGGTCGTGCGAGGCCGGACACACGAGATTGCCGACATTCTCCACGAACAGGAACTCCAGTCCTTCCAGGTCGACACCCTGGTGCGACACCAGACGCTCGAGCCCACGTTCCAGCAGCGGAATCTCCAGATGACAGGCGCCGCCGGTGGTCAGTTGCTCCACGGGACAGAGCGGGGCCAGCCGCTGCGCGTCACGGTCGGTCGCCAGATCCCCCACCAACACCGCCATCCGACGCCGCCCGCCCCACCATCGGGCCGTGGCCTGCAACAGGCTGGTCTTGCCCGCTCCGGGCGAGGACACCACGTTCACCACCAGCGTCCCCCGTCCGGCGAACGTGCTGCGCAGCTCCGCGGCGCGTCGCTGCAACTCGGCACGCACGTCCCGGCCCACGTGAATCGTCTTCGTGCTCATCGGTCCCCTCCCGTGCCAACTACGCCGGAGCGTCTCGGCCGTCCCGGTCCTGCTCCGCCCCTGCCGCCCGCCGGCCGTCGGCAACGCCCGTTGCCGGACCGGCGCCGCCGTTCACGACCGCCGTTCGGCGTCCCGCTCGGAGCGGCCTCTGCGAACGATTCCATCGTCGCAGCCGCTCCGCCGGCCGCCAACAGACCAGCCCGACCGCTCTTCGGCGCGCGGCACTGCGCCGCACCCGGAATCTGCGACGTCGTGCGTACGGAGCACCACGTCGACGAGGCGAAAGGCATCACCCCGCAACACCTCCAGCCGCGGAGAGTCGCACCGCCGACAGCGGAAACGGAACCGCTGGATTTCGAAGCGCGCACCGCAATCGCAACAGACGGCTTCCAACGGGACTTCCTCGACCCGCAACCGCGCGCCCCGACAGACCGTCCCGTCGGCCAGTTCGGCGAAGGCCAGTTCGATCAGCGGCCGCTCGACTCCCGACAGCGGCCCCATCTCCACACGAATCTCCTCCACGGCCGCCGCCCGGTGTTCCCGGGCCAACCGTGCCACCTGTCGTAACAGAGCCGCTACCAGGGAGGTTTCGTGCACGTCCGCCTCCCGTTCGGATTTTCGGCCGACCGGCCGCCGTCGGCCGCCTCATGTGGCGATACCGTCACCAAGCGGCATTCCTCCAGCAGAACCTGCACCAACGTCGGCATCCGGCTACGGCACTCGGGTGAGAGTTCCCCAAGCTGACCGAAACGCCGGCCTTCCATGCCCACGATCACCACTTCCGCGGGCAGCCGTCCAAGCACCTCCGCCGTCCGCAGCGTATCGACCAGACCGATCCCGTGGGTACTGGCCGAACGTGTCCGCTCCACCGGTACCGCCGGCCACCGCCAGCGGCCGATCCACGGACCCGTTCCCCTTTCTCCACCGACTGCGCCCGGTCCGATCGCATCACACACAATCACACGCCGCAGCGGCCCGTGCCGCTCCAGTGCATCCAACAGCTCCGCCGGAGCTGGCAACTGCTCCACGATGACTTCCCCGGCGACTCCGTGGCGCGCGCTGCGGTGCAACGCGCGCTGCAGGCACTGCACAGCGTCCCAGCCGAGCCGGTCGTCGCCGTGGGAGCTGCCGACACCCGCGACCAGCACGCGCCGCAACCGGTTGTCGTCCAACGACCGAAACATGGCAACGGCTACTCCCGCGCAACGGTCAGGGTCAGGAAGTGCGTCGAACAACTGATGCACGGATCGTAGCAGCGTACCAACCGTTCACACTGCAGCGCCGTTTCGGCGTCATCGGGTCCCAGCACCAGCGGCAACCAGTCCCGCAGATCCTCCTCCATCTGACGCTGGTTCTGCGACGTGGGCGGAACGATCTTCGCGAACGTCACCAGCCCCCGGTCATCCAGCGCATAGCGGTGGTACAGCAAACCACGCGGGGCTTCGGTCGCCGCGCAGCCACCTCCGGCACGCGGTTCGTACGCCACCCGCGACGGCGTAAACGGTCGATACGCGCGCAGAATGCCGATCGCCTCCTCGAAGGCATGGACCACCTCCAGGGCCCGCGCCACGATGGCCCGAAACGGATTCCGACACGGGTGCTCCAGTCCGACCTCGTCGGCAAGCCGACGGGCCGTCGGAGACAGCCGGTTCCGATTCAGGTTCACCCGAGCCAGCGGCCCCACGTGGTACGCGCGATGGTCGTCCACCCGTCCGCTGTGCAGCGCCGTGGAATGCGGTACCTGGAATTCCTCGAATTGCCGTTCGTATTCGGCCACCGGCACCCGCAGGCCGTTTGTCGACGCCACATCCCCCTCGTTCATGGGGTACTCGTCCGGGTGCTGCAAAGCCACCATCTCGTACGGCCTGGTGTAGTCGGGGAAGTCGAACGACGCGACCCAGCGGGTCATCTCCACGGCCGCCTCCAGCCCCCGCTCGAACTCCGGAAGCAGCCGCAGCAGCGGCTCCCGCCGCGGTACACGATAGAAGCCTCCCACGGCGACGTTGATCGGATGGATGGCGCGTCCGCCGAGCACCTCCAGCAGCTCGTTGCCCAGCTTCTTCAGCCGCAGCCCGCGGGCGACTTCGTCCGGGAACCGTCGAGCGAGTTCGATGCCGCTGTCGGCGCCAAAGAAGTCCGGAGCATGCAACAGATGAATGTGCAGACAGTGACTCTCGATCCACTCGCCACAGTAAAGCAGCCGCCGCAGCGTACGGATCTCGGGAATGATCGATACTCCCAGCGCCGCTTCTAGGGCATGCGTGCTGCTCATCTGATAGGCAACCGGGCAGATCCCGCAGATCCGGGCGGTGATGTCCGGCACGTCCTCGAGGGGCCTTCCGCGCAGAAACGCTTCGAACAACCGCGGCGGCTCGTAAATCGTGAGCTTCACTTCGTCGATGCGGTCGCCGCGGATCCGCACGAACAGACCGCCTTCGCCCTCCACGCGGGACAGGGCCGGAACGCGGATCCGCCGCTCGCCGGTCATCGCTCACCTTCCCCCAGACGTTGCAGCCGATCGCTTTGGCAGCGGAACTCATCCGCCGCCGCGTTGAAGTTCCGCAGTAACGGCACCAGCCGCTCCGCGGATATACCGCCGGAGACGAACCGCGAAACCAGACTCTCGCCGTTGGGTTGGGCCGCGGGGCCGAAGCACCCGTAACAGCCGCGTCCGTAGGCCGGACAGATTGCACCGCATCCGGCGTGTGTGATCGGCCCCAGACACGGCACGCCCTGCGCCACCTCGATGCAGACCGTCCCCCGCCGCTTGCAGTCCAGACACACCGAGTGACGCGGCGTCCGCGGTCGCAGACCCCACACCAGCGCGCGGATCACTTCCAGCAGTTGAAAGCGGTCGATCGGACACCCGCGCAGCTCGAAATCCACCGGCACGTGCGCAGCGATCGGCGTCGAAGTGGCCAACGTTCGGATGTATTCCGGCCGCGCGTACACGCAGCGAAGAAACTCCTCGTGGTCCGCCCAGTTCCGCAGCGACTGAATGCCGCCGGCGGTCGCGCACGCTCCGATCGTAACCAGATACCGGCACTCCCGACGCACCTGGCGAATCCGCTCGGCGTCTTCGGGCGTACAGATCGATCCCTCGACCAGCCCGACGTCGTACGGCCCCGACTCAACGCGGCTGGTGGCTTCCAGAAAATAAACGATGTCCACCGCTTCGGCGACTGCCAGCAACTCGTCCTCGCAGTCCAGCAACGACAACTGACAGCCGTCACACGAAGCGAATTTGAATACCGCCAGACGCACCTTCCGCGGCCGCGCGACCGCGTCGCGTGGTGACTGTGAACGCTGTGCCCCGCCCGTCGTGCTCACAGATCGTGTACTTTCAAGAATGGAGAAACACGGTCGAACCGCAGCACCGGCCCGTCCTTGCAGATGAACTCCGGCCCGAGCTGACAATGGCCACACAGCCCGACCGCGCAGTTCATGTTGCGTTCCAGCGACACATAGATTCGCTCGACCGCGATGCCACGCCGCAGGGCGGACTGGACCGTGTACCACATCATCACTTCCGGACCACAGGTCAACAGCACGGTCCGCTCCGGCCGCGGTATCGGCAGCCGGTCCAGCAGCAGTGTGACCACCCCGACTTCGCCGCTCCAACCGGGTTCCGCACGGTCGACCGTCAGACGCACGTCACACCCCTGCGCACGCCACTGATCGAACTGATCCCGATACAGCAGTCCGGACGGAACGCGTGCCCCGTAAAGCAAGGTCAGCGTGCCATCTCCTTCCCGCCGCAGAAGCTCGTGGACGGCCGGCCGCAGCGGCGCCAGGCCGATCCCCCCGGCCACCACGACCACATCGCATCCGCGACATTCCTCCAGCGGCCAACTGGAGCCGAACGGCCCGCGAACGCCGATCGTCGCCCCCGGCCGCAGCCGCGAAAGCGCGTGCGTGACATTGCCCGCTTCCCGGACCGTGTGCGGTACGCACGACCGATCCACCGGATCCCCGCTGATCGAAATCGCCGATTCCCCCACACCCGGAACGTACAGCATGTTGAACTGGCCGGGAAGAAAGACGAAATCCCGCTGCACCGCCGCGTCTTCGAAAACCAGCTCGAACGTCGCCACGCCGGGCACTTCCGGCCGAATCCGCGCAATCCGCGCCGGAAAGGACTTCCACGGGTCGGTCACGCAACGAGCGGGCGTTGCGATCGCCATGAGCACTGCTCCTCCGCCATCCGGTCCGCGTCCGCGCACCGTCCACGGTGGCCGACCGCCACCACGTCGTTCTGACACGTGCTGTGCCTGTTCTCCGTTCGCAGCGGTCGACGGCTCGGAATGGGCGATCCGACGGCCCAATCGCACCATGGCGCCGTCGCGCACCGACATCCGCGGCACGCCGCGTCAGGACACCTCCGCTGCACCGTTCTGCTGACCCGCCGTCGCCCGGATCGCCGCCACCTCCTCGGTCAAATCGATGCCCACCGGACACCACGTGATGCAGCGACCGCAACCGACACATCCCGAAG
>RFHO01000333.1 GCA_003696385.1 Planctomycetota bacterium
CCCATCCTTTCAGCAGCTCGACCATGCCCGCTGCGTCCAGCTGTTGGCCGTCGATCGCGTACGTCCGGGTCTGCTCGTCGAAGAACTCCGAAGCCGCACAGTCCAGCGCGATCTTCACCTGATCACCGGGTTGATACCCCGCGGCTTCGATCGCCTCCATGATGGCCTGCAACCCGGCTTCGTTGTTCGGCAGTTCAGGCGCGAAGCCGCCTTCGTCGCCGACCGCCGTGCTGCACCCCTTGGCCTTCAGCACTTTCTTCAGATGGTGAAAGATCTCCACGCCGCACCGCAGGGCATCTTCGAAGCAATCGAAGCCCAGCGGCATGATCATGAATTCCTGGATGTCGATCGCGTTGTCGGCATGTGCCCCGCCGTTGATGATGTTCATCATCGGCGCCGGCAGCGTGTTGGCGGCAACACCCCCCAGGTACCGGAACAGCGGCAGATCACTGGCTTGGGCGGCCGCGTGAGCCGCCGCCAGCGAACAGGCCAGAATCGCGTTCGCCCCCAGATTCGATTTGTTCTCGGTACCGTCCAGATCGATCATGATCCGGTCGATTTCTTCCTGGTTGCGGACGTCCAGGTCCAACAGCGCCTCGGCGATGCGTTCGTTGACGTTGCGGACGGCCTGGGTCACGCCCTTGCCCAGATACACTTTCGGGTCACCGTCCCGCAACTCGCACGCCTCGTACTTGCCCGTGCTGGCTCCGCTGGGCACGGCGGCCCGGCCGATCGTGCCGTCTTCCAGCTCGATTTCCGCTTCCAGTGTCGGATTACCGCGGCTGTCCAGAATCTGGCGGGCATGGACGCCCACGATGCCGGTACTCATGGCTCGGTCCTTTCCAAAGCGCATCTGTGCGTCAAGCTTGCGTCACCGCCCCGTCCACGCCGTCCCGGGACTGCGGCGACGTCGTGCCCCGTCGGACGGTCGCGGCGGAACGGACGAACGTATAGCAACTTTCCGTCCGCGCGGCCAACGCCCCACGCGCGGTCCGAGGCATGGGACCGCGGTCGGATCGAGTTGTCAGTGATTGGAGACGCCGATATCGTTCGAGCGGAGTCGGCCGGCGCGGCCGCCGGATTGCTGCGCAACCCGGCCAGCCAGGACGCAATGCGGCCGACCGTGCCCCCCACCGCATCAAACGATGTCCCGTCGTTGCTGCGAGGTTCGGCCATGACCACACTGCTGATCGCCCTGGGAGCGTTCTTCGGGTACCTGATCGCCTATCACACCTACGGCCGCTGGCTGTCGCGACGCATCTTTCAGCTCGATCCAAACGCCCCCGTTCCCAGCGTCGCGCTGAACGACGACGTCGACTATGTACCGACGCCCAAGACCGTGGTATTCGGGCATCACTTCACCAGCATTGCCGGCACCGGCCCCATCGTCGGCCCGGCGATCGCGATCATGTGGGGCTGGGTCCCCGCACTGTGCTGGGTGTTGTTCGGCTCGATCTTCATCGGCGCGGTGCACGACTTCGGCAGCCTGGTGATCAGCCTCCGCAACCGGGGCCAGACGATCGGCGAGATCGCCGGACGCGTGCTCAACCCGCGGGCGCGGTATCTGTTTCTGGCCATCCTGCTGTTCGGGCTGTGGATCGTGCTGGCGATCTTCGGGTTGGTGATCGCCTCGGTGTTCAAGATGTTCCCCGAGTCGATCCTGCCGGTGTTTTTGCAGATTCCCATCGCGGTGGCGATCGGCCTGTGGCTGCACCGTCGCGGCGTGAATCTGGCGCTGCCGTCGGCCATCGCGCTGGTGCTGATGTACCTGACCGTCTGGTTCGGCGCGGGCTGCCCGGGCACGGAGTGGGAAGGCGGGACGATCGGCACCGCGATCCGCTCGATCAACGCGGCCCTCAGCCAGTGGCCGCTGTGGGCCTGGACGGCCGTGCTGCTCGCGTACTGCTACGTCGCCAGTGTGTTGCCGGTATGGATCCTTCTGCAGCCGCGGGACTACATCAACAGCCTGCAGTTGCTTTCCAGCCTCGGCCTCGTTCTGGTCAGTCTGCTGATGGCCGGTTTCGTGGGTGTCCACGGCAAACCGGTCGAAATCGTGGCACCGGCCGTGCAACTGCATCCGTTGAACGCTCCGCCGATCATCCCTGTGTTGTTCATCACGGTAGCCTGCGGGGCGATCTCGGGATTCCACTGCCTTGTCAGTTCGGGGACGACCAGCAAGCAGTTGCGCTGCGAAACCGACGCGCAGTTCGTGGGCTACGGCTCGATGTTGACCGAAGGCTTCCTGGCGGTCCTGGTGATCCTGGCGGTATCCGCCGGAATCGGGCTGGGCTGGCCCGAGCGTGGCGACATGGTCGGTGCCGAGCTGTGGCGATCCGTGTATGCGGACTGGAACGCGGCATCCGCCGGCCTGGGCGTGAAGATCGGTGCCTTCGTGGTCGGTGCGGCCAATTTCCTGCAGGCGATCGGCATCCCATTGGTGGTGGGCAAGGCGATCATGGGCGTCCTGGTGGCGTCGTTCGCCGGGACCACGCTCGATACCGCCACACGGCTGCAGCGGTACGTGGTACAGGAACTCAGCCGGGCCATCTCGGATCGCGCACCGGCCGTCCGGCCTCTGGTGGCGCCGCTGCAGAACGCGCATGCCGCGACAAGCTTCGCCGTCGTGACCGCCTTTGCCCTGGCCCTCATGCCCGCGCCCGGCAAGCCCTGGTCCTCGGCCACCGCGGGCACCGGAGGGCTGATCCTGTGGCCGCTGTTCGGAGCCACCAACCAGTTGCTCGGCGGTCTGGCGTTTCTGGTGATCTGGTTCTGGCTGCTGCGGCGTGAAAAGCCTGTCTGGTTCGCCGCGTTTCCGGCGGTTTTCATGCTGGTGATGCCCGGCTGGGCGCTGATCGAGCAGATCCGGGACTCGTTCGACAAGGGAAATCTGGTGCTGTTCGTCGTCGGCTGCCTCACGCTGGCGCTCGAAGCCTGGATGATCGTCGAAGCCCTCCTCATGTGGCCGCGAGTCCGCGGGGTGCTGGAAGAGTCGCCGGCGACGGCGCGGTCCGCGACGGCCACCGCTGCAGAAGGCCCCAATTGTTGATCCGCGGATGCTTCGCCCGTTCCCGGGCACGTCCCGGCTGGACCGACCAACACAACGAGACCGTTTGCGGCACGTTCCAGACTCGCTCAACCGAGCCGCCACGCCGCGTCCGCTGCCACACCCCCTCGGCGCGGGGGAACCGCATATCGTTGCGCTCCGCGCCCGCACAGAGTCGACCGCCGGTGCGATCTCCGAACGCCACCGCCCTTCCCGGTCATTGCGGCGTCGATCGACGCGGTCATCGGTCCGCCATCCCCCCGGCCTGCCCGCCACACCCACTCCAGGCAAACGGATGCGCTCCGACGGCGGTTCGTCACACACCTCATCGCCCGTTGCGCAGCTTCCAGCGCTGGTGTGACGCCGGGCGTAGATCGCATTACACTGCGTCGCGTCGCGAGCCCCGGCGTGCCGTCCTGCCAACACCGCCGCGGCGCCTTTCTCCGATTTCGAGCCACATCTGCACACCACCATGAACGAAGCGTCTTCGCATCCTGCGGACCCCGCCGGGCGCCCCACGGCACCAAAGGGTGAAACCCGCGAAGCCGGCGGACAGAGTCCAACCTCCGAAGCCGCTGGCGGCCAACTTCGGGACGACTCCCTCGGAGAGGCCCCTTCGTCCGCAGTGCGTTCCTCGTCCGAGTCGTCCTTGGTACCCGCTGCGCACAACGGGAGCGGCGCAGGCGACGCCGACGCCGCTGGGCCGAATTCCGGTACGACACGCAGTCACGACGACAGTGAACCGGCCGAGCGCACGTCAGCCGCCGAAGGCGGACCGCCCCCGAAAGCGGAGGACGAGAACATCGAAGACGAACTTCCGGAAATCGAACCACTGACACCCGAGCTGGTCGAAGACGAAGCGATCCGGGGCGACTTCATGCTTCGCTGGGTGGTCGTGGCTCTTGCCCTGCTTCTGGGAGCCTCGCAGATCGACCATCCCGCCGTGCTGCGGCATGTGAAGACCGGGCAGTACCAATGGAGTCACGGCGTGCTTCCACCGCGCAGCGACCCTTTTTCGCTGACCGCCGAAGGCCGCCCGTGGGCCAATCTCACCTGGGCCTACGACCTGGTCGTGGGCGCCGTGGGCTCGGTGGCGTCCGGGCCGGCATTGCTGGTGGCCGCCAAGGCACTGCTGATCAGCGTCGCGTTTTACTGGCTGGCGCACATTGGCGTGCCGGAACTCCCCACCTGGTGGAATTCGATCTGCGTCGGCTTCGCATTGCTCGCCGCGTTCCCGCTCTTCACCGGCCTGCCCGAAACGCTGACCGTGCTGTACCTGGCCTATCTGCTTTGGTGCCTGGAACGTTGGCGGTTCCTGGGCGAGGACCGTGCGTTGTGGAAACTGGTACCGTTGTTCCTGCTGTGGGCCAACACGGATCCCCACTGGTACGTCGGCGGTGCGGTGCTGGTGGCCTATGCGGTGGGCTTCGGGCTTGCCACCCGCCGAGGCGGCTCCATGGTCCAGGCTTCGGAAAACGCGGGCGCATCTCCGTCGCGTGCGCTGTGGACCTGTACCGGGCTGGCCCTGGCCGTCACGCTGGTTCATCCGTTCGGCTGGCGATCGTGGACCAATGTGGTGGATCGGTATGCCACTCAACTGCCGGCCTTGCGGCGATACCTCGGCGCGGACGAACTGTGGAGCCGCTTGCTGTGGCCGTTGTACGACGGGGTGCACTGGACAACCCCGTCGGCGGCGGTTCTGGCCGGCTGCGTCGCCGTCGCGGCCGCACTGGTCGCCTCGCTGCTGAATCGCCGCGAACTGTGCTGGGCACGGACGGCGGCGTGGCTGGCCCCGAGCGCGCTGGCGATTTTCTGCGCACGGGAACTCGCCGCGGCCGCGGTGGTCGCCGCCGTCTATGCCGGGATCAACGGCCAGCAGTGGTACCGTCGGACGTTCCGCCAGACGTATTCGATCGACTGGAAAGAATTGCTGTTTTCCCGCGGCGGGCGAGCCCTGACCGTGCTGGGCTTCTTCATCGTCGCGGTGGCCTCGATCGGGGGATGGCTGGCCGGTCCGGACGCGTACCGAATTGGATTCGGGCTGTCCAAGCGTCTGGCAACCCACGCGTCCGGACTTCGGGCGGCCCTCGAGGGCAGCTTCGACGATCGCGGGTTCCACTTCCGGCTGGAGCAGGGTGACCTGCTGATCTGGATCGGCCGCCCCTCGTTCGTCGACACCCGCGTGGAACTGTTCGCTCACAGCCCGGCTGACGAATCCGGCGGCGAATCCGTGCTCGATCTGCACAACCGCGTGCGCTACTCGCTGCGACGGCCCCCGTCCGACGCCGAACGAAGTTCCAGTCCCGTCGCGCGGTGGTTGGGCGACGCGTCGATCTACCGTCCCGCGTTCGCCCGGTTCCGCATCAGCCATGTGTTGCCCCGTTTGCACGGTGCACGTCCCGATTATGAAACCTTCTTCGACCTGCTGACTTCGCAGGAATTCCAGTTGACTTCGCTGAATGCCGCCACGGCCGTCTTCCACTGGGCCGGTGCGGACCGTCCCGCATTGCAGCAATTCTGCAAGGAAAGACGGACGGACTTCGGGAAACTGGCATTCCGCACGACCGGCGAACTCCCCAATTCCCGCCCGCACTGGCCGCGATCTCCCGGGATCTATGAACGGGTTCTGCGGCGCCCGCCGACGACGCCCAACAACGCCATCCAGGCGGGACGGCACTACGCCACGATGCTGACCGCGATCCGACAGGGGTTCCTGCAGGTTCCGCCGGACTTCGCGTTCGGCGTCGCCTTGCTGGCCGTCGACCATGCCAACCGCGGGTTGGCACTCGAACCGAACAATGCCATCGGCTTCCGCGTCCTGGCCGCGGCTCACCGGTTTCTGGGAGAACTGGAACGCGCCGCGATCGCCTCCAGCGGCACGCCGTTGGAGAACCGCCGCCGGTACTATCAGACGATCCTGGCTCTGCATCAGGCCCTGATCTGCGAGCCGGACGACCTGGCCACGCGGCTGGAGCTGTTCGACGTGTTCCTCGCCCACCAGAAACGTGACCTGGCATTGCGTGAACTGAACGCATACCTCGAGCGAACCGAGCGGCTTCTGGGCACGTCGCCGGACCCGGGGC
>RFHO01000334.1 GCA_003696385.1 Planctomycetota bacterium
CTGAAAAACTGTTGGGGCGAACTTCGGTGTGACGTTCCGGTGCGTTTACATCGGCTCGGCCTCGCCCCTACGCCGCCGGCGGCACTTGTGTTGCGTGCACTGCGCCGGAGCGTCCGCGGGGCGGGAAGCCGCGGATGATGACAAACTCCGTTCGCGATTTCAATCGAACGGCGGCCGGTGGTGATCCCCAAAAACCCAAAAAGTCGCTGCCAAAGTTCCCTCGACCACGCAGCGCTTCAGACCTGCAGGAAGCGAATGAACGGCAGGCTGAAGACGAATTGCCAGAACAGGTCGAACAGGAACAGGCAGACCGCGAGCAAAAACATGGTCGCCAGCACCACGGCCGTCGCTCGCGTCAGGTATTGCCACGAAGGCCAGGTGACCTTGTCCATTTCGGCCTGGACAGCGATCAGGAAGTCGGCCACCGCCGGAATGTGGACGATTCGGAAGGACACCCACGCGCCGAGCAGCGAAATCGCCAGTGGGATCCCGAGTCGGACGGAAGGTTCCGCATTGGACAGCGGGCCTTGTGCGAGAGCGACCGCGCCCAACACGATGATCGCCGCCACGGCGATTGCGGTGAGCTGGCGCGTGAGCCGGCCGTGATTTCGCTTGTAGAGCTGGACCGAGAGCAGCTCGGCCCAGACACTGGCTCTCGCCTTGGCACGTCCGTTGGGCATCACGCGAATCCTCTTCGAGGGCGTGGGCCGCTCGCCGCCGCGGCACTGCGATGCACCCACGCCACCAGTACGGGTGACGACGCGGTGCATGGCACGCTGGTGCTGTTTCGGCGCTCGGCCGTGCGGCTTTCCGCGCGGTTCGAAAAACACGGGCGGAGGGACTCGAACCCCCAACCGCCGGATTTGGAATCCGGTGCTCTACCAAATTGAGCTACACCCGTAACCGGTCGGATCCTTGCAGGGCCGCAGGTGGTCCTGCGAGGCGTCGACCTGTCAGATCACTTCTTGCGGGATTCCTTGTGCACTGTGTGACGGCGCGACTTGGGGCAGTATTTTCGCAACTCCAGCCGCTCCGTGCCGCGGGTTTCCTTCTGAACGCGATAGTTGCGGCTTCCGCACTCGGTGCATTCCAGCCAGACGTATTCACGAGGCATAAGCCGACTCCTTGCTGGTTGCTCGATTACGCCCCATTGCAGACGGTTGGTGGCGGATCGCCGCGCCAAGCCCCAGCGCTCTGCTCGCCCCCAAACCCCGGGCCGATCCGGCGAATGCGGAAAGCGAATCGGCCGATTCGCGAATGGAATCAGCCGATTCGTGCGCTGGGATGCGCGAGCGTGCAGCCGCCACGTGTCGGCAACGGAACGCAATCATTCGACGATCTTGGTAACGACCCCGGAGCCGACGGTCTTGCCGCCTTCGCGGATGGCGAATCGACTCCCTTCTTCCATGGCGATCGGCTTCATCAGTTCGACCAGCAACTTCACGTTGTCGCCGGGCATGCACATTTCGGCTCCGCCGAGCAGGTTCGCCGTGCCGGTCACGTCGGTCGTGCGGAAGTAGAACTGAGGCCGATAGCCGGAGAAGAACGGTGTATGTCGACCGCCTTCCTCTTTGCTCAGCACGTACACTTCGCACTCGAACTTGGTGTGCGGCGTGATCGAGCCGGGCGCGGCGAGGACCTGACCGCGCTGAACTTCGTCCTTCTTGATGCCCCGCAGCAGAATGCCCACGTTGTCGCCCGCGATGCCTTCTTCCAGCGACTTGCGGAACATTTCCACACCGGTGCAGGTCGTTTCCCGCGTGGGCGCCAGACCGACGATTTCGACCTTGTCGCCGACTTTGATTTTGCCCTGCTCGATACGGCCGGTGGCCACGGTTCCGCGCCCTTCGATCGAGAACACGTCCTCGATGGCCATCAGGAACGGCTTGTCGATGGCCCGCTCCGGTTCGGGGATATAGCTGTCCAGCGCGTCCATCAACTCGGTGATGCACTTGCTGTAGTTCTCGTCGTCCGGATGGTCCAGTGCTCCCTTGGCATTTCCACGAATAATGGGCACTTCGTCGCCTGGGAACTCATACTTGTTCAACAGGTCGCGAATCTCCATCTCGACCAGTTCGAGCAGTTCCTCGTCGTCGACCAGGTCGCACTTGTTGAGGAACACCACGAGAGCGGGGACGTTCACCTGGCGGGCGAGCAGGATGTGCTCGCGGGTCTGCGGCATCGGCCCATCGGCCGCCGAAACGACGAGAATCGCCCCGTCCATCTGGGCGGCGCCGGTGATCATGTTCTTGATGTAGTCGGCATGGCCCGGACAGTCGATGTGGGCGTAATGCCGCTTTTCGGTTTCGTACTCCACATGGCTGACCGCGATCGTGACGGTCTTGGTTTCGTCACGGACGGTACCGCCCTTGGCGATTTCGGCGTAACTCTTGAACTGGGCCAGGCCCTTTTGCGACTGCACGGCCAGAATGGCCGCCGTCAGCGTGGTTTTCCCGTGGTCGATGTGGCCGATCGTGCCAACGTTCACGTGCGGCTTGGTTCGTTGAAAGACTTCCTTCGCCATTTTCTCCTGTGACCTTTCGTTTCAAGGACTGTATACCTCGCCGACGCCACACTCCCTGGACGCTTGCGCACCGGCGGTCCGCCAAAGCTGCTGATGGGACTTGAACCCATGACCTCGTCCTTACCAAGGACGCGCTCTACCGGCTGAGCTACAGCAGCATCACTACGCCGGCACCCCGGCGACCGGTCGGCGGGACAGGGCGTCACCTGTTCCCCGGACCTCGAAGTCGCCGTCCGGTACCGACCGGTTTCTTCAGAGCGGGCGATGGGAATCGAACCCACACCGCCAGCTTGGAAGGCTGGAGCTCTACCATTGAGCTACGCCCGCTTGTATTCGGAAATCATCCGTGCCGGTGGGACCGTCTCGACGACGGACGCTTCCCATCGCCGCCGCGCGGGAAACGGAAATCATCTCCGTTGCGGCGGCTCACCCGTCCGGGATGATCCGAGGAAGTTGGGGGAAGCAGGATTCGAACCTGCGAAGGCAGAGCCACCAGATTTACAGTCTGGCCCCTTTGGCCGCTCGGGCATTCCCCCAAAATTCCATTCGGTCCGCCGGATGGCCGCATTCCAACCGGCAGACCATGACGGCCGACAGCAGGAGCTAGCGGTGGGACTCGAACCCACAACCGCCGGTTTACAAAACCGGAGCTCTGCCGATTGAGCTACGCTAGCGCACCGGTGGACCGGCGGATGGAGCTGCGCAATATAGCAGGCAATCGTACCGTTTCAACCGTGGACGCACACCCTTCGGCGGCCGCAAGCCGTCGCTTCCCTGCCGGTCCGGGGCGGCACAGGTTCAGGGGCGTGAGAGCGGGGAGTCGCGCCCGGGGCGCTTGCCATCGTCCAACAGAATGCGGCAATCGGGCACCTGCTGGCGAAATTTTTCGATGGCGGAGGGGGCGACGGCAACTCCCCGCAGGTCCAGGACCCGCAACGATCGACAGCTGCCAAGCAGAGGCAGAGCGTACGGCGAGAGGCTGATCTTTCGCAGAGCGAGCGACCGCAGGCGCGGCATGGCCGCCAGCCGCAGCAGGGAAATGTTGGCGATGACGTTCTCGCTCAGGTCCAGTTCCTCCAGATTCCGCAGCCACGGGATGGTGATCGTCGCGCGATCGGTGATGGACGTTGCGCTCAAATCCAGCGAGCGGAGCGAGGTCAGGTCGCGCAGCGCCGCGATGTCGCCGTCGGTGGTCGGCGTTCCGTGCAGGTTGAGTCGACGGAGACGTTGGCAGGCTGGAAGCAGCTTCCAGAAGTCCGGCGGCATCTTTCGTGATCGGCTCAGGTCGATTTCGATGATGTCGAAATCCCCCGGCGGAAGGCGGCGCCCGGGGCGAATCGC